>JBALXR010000046.1:9300-24386 GCA_036960525.1 Marinobacter sp. | reverse complement strand
GTTGTGGCCTGCTGAATTCCGACTACGCGCTGATTGCCGAGGAGACCGGTCGCAGCTTTATTGCGCCGGAAATCTTCAACTGCAACGCGCCAGACACCGGCAACATGGAGGTGTTGATTCACTACGGTTCAGATCAGCAGAAAGCAGAATGGTTGCCGCGCTTGCTCAGCGGTGAAATTCGCTCTGCCTTTTGTATGACCGAACCCGACGTGGCCTCGTCAGACGCGACGACTATGGCGGCTACCGCCACGGTGGACGGCGATGAGGTGGTGCTGAACGGACGTAAGTGGTGGAGCACGGGCGTGGGTCATCCGGACTGTAAGGTCGCCATTTTTATGGGGGTAACCGATGCAGACGCCGCCAAGCACCGTCGCCATTCGATGGTGTTGGTACCGATGGATGCGCCGGGGGTGAGGATCGAACGCATGCTGCCGGTATTTGGTGCCTATGATGAGCCTTACGGCCATGGAGTGGTGGCGTTTGATAACGTGCGGTTGCCGGTTTCGGCGTTTATTGCCGGGCCCGGCCGAGGCTTTGAGGTTGCTCAGGGCCGTTTAGGACCGGGGCGGGTTCACCACTGCATGCGTGCGATTGGCGCTGCTGAGCGAGCGCTGGAGTTGTTGATTAAGCGTGCGCTATCCCGCGAGGCGTTTGGTCGGCCGTTGGCTAAACTGGGGGGCAATGTAGACAAGATTGCCAACGCGCGGATGGCCATCGAGCAGGCGCGTTTGTTGACGTTGAAGTGCGCTTGGGCGTTAGATACCAAGGGCATTGCAGGAGCATTGCAGGAGGTGTCGATGATCAAGGCGCTGGTGCCGCAAATGCTGCAGACGATAGTGGATGACGCTATTCAGATTCACGGTGGGGCGGGTGTGAGTGACGATGATTTTCCGCTGACGGCGTTGTTTGCGTATGCGCGGGTGCTGCGTTTGGCGGATGGGCCGGATGAGGTTCATCGAGCTATGGTGGCCCGGCTTGAATTGCTTAAGTACAAATAGGTTTTTGTTTGAAATAGGAGTTTGGCGGCTTAACGAGCGAATTGTCAAAACTCCAAATTTGGGGCTGTGGCACCAACCGCTTTTTTAAACATCAGGACAGAATTATGACAACAAGAGTATTTATTACCGGTGGAGCCAGTGGTTTGGGGCGGGCGATTGCGCTGCGTTATGCCCGTGAGGGTGCGAAGGTGTGTATTGGCGATGTGAATTCGCAGCAGGGCGCCTTGGTGGAGCAGGAGATTTGTAATGCCGGAGGTGAGGGGTATTACGTGGATTGCGACGTTCGCAGGCTGAAGGATTTGGAGCGGGTTCGGGATGATCTGGCCGCGCGTTGGGGCGGGGTGGATGTTGTGGTGAATAACGCCGGTGTGGCGTCGGCCGGGTCTATTGAAGACACGCCGATGGCGGACTGGGAGTGGATTCTGGATATTAATGTGCTGGGCGTGGTGCGTGGGTGTAAGGCGTTTACACCGATGTTTAAACAGCAGGGCACGGGTACGTTTGTGAATATTGCGTCTATGGCGGGGCTGATGCTGGCGCCGATGATGAACAGTTACAACGTATCTAAGGCCGGTGTCATTGCTCTGTCGGAAACCATGAGCCAGGAGCTGCGCGAGAACGGTATTCACGTGAGTTGCGTATGCCCGGCGTTTTTTCAGACCAACCTGACCGAAGGTATGCGTTCGGTGATTCCCGGTATTCAGGGCAATGTCGCCAAGTTGATGAAGCGCTCCACGATTTCGGCGGAAGACGTGGCCGATGACATTTTTCGGGCGGTTCAGAGCAACACTTTCTGGGTTCTGCCTCATGTTAAGGAGCGCCGTATGTGGGTGCTCAAGCGCCATGCCCCCTGGGCTTTTGACTGGCTGATGCATCAGGGCAGTAAAGGCTGGATTAAAAAGATGGGTGCGAAGCCCAAGTCCTGAAGGTGCCGGCACGGTTAACTTTGGTAAAACGGGAGTGAGTGTAATGAGTCAGATTGATCAGGCGGTAGCGGTGCGCGATGGCGAAGAGCTGGATGCCTCAGCGGTCGATCGCTTTATGAAGCAGGCGGCAGTTAATCTGCAGGGCGAGCCGGTGATTCGCCAGTATCCCGGTGGTGCTTCAAATCTGACATATCAAGTTGATTATGGCTTGCGTTCGTTTGTTTTGCGCCGGCCGCCATTTGGCAAAATTGCCCGTTCAGCCCACGATATGTTGCGCGAAGCTCGCGTGATGGCGGCGCTCAAGCCAGTTTACGGTTACGTACCAGAGATTGTCGCCACCTGCGATGATCAGAGCGTTTTGGGCTGCGATTTTTACGTGATGCAGCGCATTGAAGGTGTGATTTTACGCCAGGATTTTCCGGCAGATCTGGCTATGCCGGCAGAAGATGTTCGCACACTTTGTACGAACGTGATCGATAAGTTGGTCGAGCTGCACAAAGTGGATGCCGAAGCTGCGGGCCTGAATCATTTGGGCAAAGGTGACGGTTACGTGCAGCGCCAGATTCGTGGCTGGAGCGAGCGTTTTTTAAAAGCCCGTACCGATGACGTCGGCGACTTTGCTACGGTAATGCAGTGGCTGAATGACAAGATGCCAGACGATGTCGCCCAAGTGGTTATCCACAACGATTACCGTTTCGACAACGTGGTACTGAATCCAGATAACCCGTTCGAGGTGATTGGGGTGCTGGATTGGGAAATGGCCACCATTGGCGATCCGCTGATGGATTTAGGCAACAGTCTGGCTTATTGGGTGCAAGCGGATGACGAGGCGCCCTTTAAGATGTTGCGGCGCCAGCCCACCCATCAGCCGGGCATGTTGACTCGTGACGAGGTCGTCACTTACTACGCCCAAAAATCGGAGCGAAAAATCGCTAACTTCGATTTCTACGAGGTTTATGGCCTGTTTCGTTTGGCGGTGATTGTTCAGCAGATTTACACCCGCTATTACCATGGCCAGACCGCAGACAAGCGCTTTTCGATGTTTGGCCAGGCCGCCAATTATTTACAAATGCGCTGTGAGAAGCTGATTTCAAAGAGCAGCCTTTAATGGCGACAATCTATCTGGTGCGCCATGGCCAGGCCAGCTTTGGTGCGGAAGATTACGATCGCCTTTCGCAAATCGGCTGGCATCAGGGGCGGGTTCTGGGGCGAGCGCTGTGGTGTTTGCAAGCTTCGACAGCGAAGCCTCAGGCGGTTTTTGGCGGTACGCTGCGGCGCCATCGGGAAACCGTGGAGGCTATGGTTCGCGGTTTTGGTGACGGCCTGCCAGCGATGCAGGTGGCGCCCGGTTTTGATGAGTTTGACCATGTGGCGCTGGTTCATCGCCACCGGCCCCAGTGGCAGGACCATAGCGTGATGGCGCGGGATTTGGCAGCGTCCACCGTGCCGACCAAGACCTTTCAGGTGGAGTTTGTAGCGGCTCTTCAGCGCTGGGCCAGTGGCCGCTTTGATCACGAATACGCGGAAAGCTGGCCCGGGTTCAAGGCACGGGTTTTGGCGGCGTTGGACGAGGCAGTCAGCTGCGCCGCGGGTAAAGATCTTTTGGTTGCAACCTCAGGCGGCCCCATTGCAGTAATAGTGCAAGCGCTGCTCGAACTGAGCGATGAACGCACTCTGGAATTGAACAGCATGATTGCCAACACCAGCGTTACCCGAGTGCTTTATAGCAGCCGCGGGCCTCATAGCGACAGTCGACGCAGTTTGGCGGTGTTCAACAATTACAGTCACCTAGAGGTGGAAGACCCCGCCTTGATAACCTTTCGCTAACAATTTTGCCAAAACTTCGTTAAAAGCAGGGAAACCCATGAGCACAAATCTGTTTGATTTAAAGGGAAAAATCGCGTTAATCACCGGTGCCAGCCGCGGTATTGGAGAGAGCATCGCCCGCACACTAGCCGCCCAAGGCGCCCACGTGATTGTCAGCAGTCGCAAACTGGACGGCTGCGAGTCGGTGGTCAGCAGTATTCGCAACGCTGGCGGCAGCGCAGAGGCCTTCGCCTGCCATATTGGCGAAATGGACCAAATTGACGCGGTTTGGGAACATATAGAGCAAAAGCACGGCAAGCTGGACATTCTAGTGAACAACGCTGCTACCAACCCCTATTTTGGGCCGGTGGAAGACACCGATATGGCCGCCTTCAATAAAACCGTGGATGTGAATATTCGCGGCTATTTCTTTATGTGCGCCAAAGGTGCGCAGTTGATGAAAAAACACGGCGGCGGAGCCATTGTGAATGTGGCGTCAGTGAATGGCGTTAACCCCGGCCATTTTCAGGGTATTTATTCCATTACTAAGGCCGCAGTGATTTCAATGACCAAGTCTTTCGCCATGGAATTGGGGCCAAATAACATTCGAGTGAACGCGCTTTTACCAGGGCTGACCGATACAAAATTTGCCAGCGCGCTGACCAGCAATGAAGCGATCAAAAAACAGGCGATGGTGCACATACCCATGAAGCGGGTAGCCAGTCCAGACGAAATGGCGGGCACAGTGCTGTACCTGGTATCGGCCGCATCCAGTTACACCACCGGTGCTTGTGTGAACGCTGACGGTGGCTACCTGACCATTTGAGTGGGCGCTGCCTCAGGCTGTAGGCCGCTCGCAGGTGAGTACGTCAACGTCGCTCTTCAGCTCAGTGGCCCTGGCTTTAACCTGCTCCATGGCAGATTTTCCACCCATTGCCAGTAGGTCGCTTAATAGTGTGGCCATCGCGTTTTTGCTTTGTGCCATGGTCTGCTGGTAGTCCAGCCCACGTGCCTGTTCGGGGTTTTGCAACAAATCGGAGATAACGCTGGCGAATTCTGCTTGCTGGCGCTGTTGCAAGGCTGCCAGAAGCGCTTGCTGCCAGCGTTCTCGCCCCCCCAACCAGATATCAGTTTGGCCGGCTTGGGCTGCAGACCAGCGCTGGATACGGAAATACTGATCATCACTGAAGTCGCCCAGCCACGATTCAAGACGTTCTGCGGTTCGTTCGGCGCGAGCCGAGGCAGTGGCTTCCGGGGAGCGCTTCAGCAAGTCCTGTTCTAGCTCTTGTTGGCGGCTGGCCATATTAGCCGCCAATTCCTGCACCTGCTCGTCACTCAATTTTTTAAGAAAGGCCACTACCGTGGGTGTCGCTTTTTCAGTGAGTGCTGGCAACAAGCCAAGCAGTTGCTCCTGGTGGAACTCCATGCGCGCTGAATCCGTTAGTACAGCTGTATTTGCATCGGCTATAACGGTGCTTAACCAGCGTTCGTAACGGGGCAGCTCCTCGCTGCAATGCCATTGCCGAAAATCGCGAACGCCTTGTTCAAGGGCTTGCTGTTGGGTGTTGGTGAGTGATACGTAGTCTTCCATCCACCACACAGTGCCCCAGTCTGCGTAACGGTAAGCCAGCCTGGCAGAGCTACAGCCAACAATGGCCAGCACCAGCATCAGCGTAGTTGCCAAGCGCAGTAAGGTGACGGGTGTGATGCGTTGTGATCGGGGGAGTGTAATCATTAAAAGCTACCTAAAAGATCGCTTGCTTATCACTATGCGTATGAAACCTAGTTACGCAATATCCTTTACTATGATTACGACAGCCTCTTGCTTTCAGACGTTACAGGAATGTTCATGTCCAGCTTCAAATCTGCCCGAGTGCGCCAGCTCATTTTTGGCTTTTACATGTCATGCATGATGTCATTACTGATGTCTGGGGTTATTACCGTCATGAACACTGGGCTGGACGCGCAGTTCCTATTTCGCTGGTTGCGAGCGTTTTTCGTGGCGTGGGCTGTGGCTTTTCCGCTGGTAACGTTTATGGCACCCATTGCGGGCAAGCTGACCGAGTTCACCCTGCGTCAGATTAACTGTCAAAAACCTGAAAAGCCGTCTGGTCGCTAAGTGACAAGCGGTAGGCTTGCGAATTAGCCAGACGGGGCACTAGACCTCGGCCGGTTGTCCATTACTGCAGAATGCGGTTTTCGATCTGGCCTACGGATTGCGACAGGGTCGTCGGGACCGGCGGTTTGTGATGCAGTGAATATAAAATACGGTCGAGCACCGCTTGGCCGTTCCAGGCAGGATTGTGATTAACCATGCCCACCACAGCCCAAGTGGTGTTGTTCTGGTCACGAGTAAAGCCGGCAATGGAGCGCACATTTTCCAGGTAACCGGTTTTAATCCTGCCCTCGCCCTTCATACCCGTGTTACGCAGCCTGCGGGCCATGGTGCCATCCATCGCAATCAATGGCATAGACGCCATTAAGTCCGCTGCATAGCGGCTATTCCAGGCATTTCTCAGAATGTCTACGCCTTGGCGTGCGCTGATACGACCATGTCGGGTTAAACCGGCTCCGTTATCGATCACCATGCCGGTGGTGTTAATCCCTTTGTCTTCCAGCCAGCTGTAAATGGCACGAATACCGGTTACCCGGTCATCGTTGTCAGCAGCTGTGCGTTTTTCTGCGCCAATACCCAGTAGTAGTTGACGGGCCATCACGTTACTGCTCCATTTATTAATGTCTCGCACCATGGTTACCAGATCTGGCGATGTGGTGCGCATAACCAGCTTGGCGTTCTCAGGCGTACTGCCCACGCTGTTGATACCGCTGATTTCCACACCCATTTCTGCCAGTAGCGAGCGAATCAATGATGCGCTGTAGCGCTCATGGGATTGCAAAGACAAGTAGCGTGTGGTTCGACAACCCTTGGGTAATGTGCCTTTAACTGTCACAGTCACGCTCTGGTCGCTGTGAAAAACCGGCGTCCAGGTGAATGAGCCGCGGCCCGGACAGTTGCCTTCGGCCGAGCTGACCACCTGGTTGTCGATCACCACCTCAGTCAGATTCGGTGTGCTCCATGCGCGGGTGCCGCGTTCGTCTGAACGAACCTCCAGCTGGCTCAGATTGAGGTTGGTCAAATACGCAGAGGGCTCCACTAGAAACGGGGCGTGGGGGTTGCTGCCGTTATCGTGGAAAAGCGGAAAGCCGCCGTCAATCTGAAAATAGCTACCGTCTAGAATCAGGTCGCCGTTAACTCTTGTTATGCCCATGTCCCGCAGTTCGCGGAGCGTTGACCATAAGCGCTCGTAGGTCAGTTTCGGATCACCGCCGAAGCGAACATAAAGGTTGCCATTGAGTGTGCTGTTGGACATATCACCGTTGGTGAGAAAATCCGTGTCCCAAGTGTAGTTGGGGCCGAGGATTTCCAAGGCGGCGTAGGTGGTCAGGACTTTCATGATGGAGCCAGGGCTCATCAGGGTATCGGCATTAATAAACTGCTCTACCCCCGGCCCGTTCATAGGCAGCGCGGCCATACTCAAAGCGCTGTCACTGTTCAGCGATTTGCTGGCATAGGCCCGCATTGTGCCATTCCATGCACCGGCCTGCGCCATCGCGCTTTGGCCGTTCGTCTCTGCGGCCAGTGCCTGGTTCCCCGGCCATGCCAGCAGCAGAGCTAAGGCCATTCCACATAGGCGGCGAGCCGGAACCGGCAGGGCAGTAAACGCGTTCACAGTGGGAAGTGAGCAGGGCATAATAGGGTCCGAAGTGGCATAGCGGGCGTTGCTTTTTGATTAAACTTTCGACACTTTCAACATTAGCTGATTTTTCCCGCAGCTACCATTCACAAAGCTCGGCAAAACATTAAATATTATTCCTAGCTCATTATTTTTTTAAAAAGGACATCGAATGAACATCGCTTTGACGCATACGTTCAGCGCTCTTGGTGCGGTTACGACATTTCTACCAAGAATTTTCCGTACCAGTCTTTTGGCGTGCCCACTGAGAATATTGCGCAGCAACTCCATAATGAGAGGCTTCTATTAATGGCGTACAGTGGCCGATGTCTTTGTGGCGATATCCAGTTT
Source organism: Marinobacter sp. (assembly GCA_036960525.1). Lineage (GTDB taxonomy): Bacteria > Pseudomonadota > Gammaproteobacteria > Pseudomonadales > Oleiphilaceae > Marinobacter. The sequence continues at coordinate 16,571 of JBALXR010000046.1, read as the reverse complement.
CAGTATGATGGCCCTCTGGGCCCGGTGGCCTTGTGCCATTGCAAGCAGTGTCAGCGGGCGCACGGGAGTGCGTTTTCTGCCAGCGCGCCGGTTCAGGCAATTCACATGCAGTGGTTGACCGGCGTAGACCAGCTAAAAGAATACGCTTCCAGCCCGGGCAAGTACCGCGGCTTTTGTGGCCGCTGCGGCTCACAGCTTTATAGCAGGGTAGACGCGATTTCCGCCATTCTACGTCTGCGGGTAGGGGCTCTCGATCAGCCGCTGGGCAAAGGTGCGGCCCAACACGTGTATGTAGCTGCGCAGTCAGACTGGTTTCAGATCACTGATTCGCTGCCACAGTTTGATAAAACGGAGCGCACGAACGACCCTCACTGAGTTGTGTCGGTAATGTGGCGTTGGCCATTACGTTAGCGTTCAGCTCAAGTGCCGCTCGGTGTGACTGAGTCCGCGGCGATTCTGCTATAATGCGCACCCTATCCAATCACCGAGGAAACCTGCGATGTCACAGTTGCCACCTTGTCCCCAATGCGCCTCTGAATTTACCTATGAAGACGGCGCCCAGCTGGTGTGTCCCGAGTGCGGTCACGAGTGGAGCAAAACCGAGGTCGCCGCCGCAGAATCAGAGAAAGTGATCCGTGATGCTAACGGCAATGAACTGCAAGACGGGGACAGCGTAACGGTGATCAAAGACCTTAAAGTGAAGGGTTCTTCGCTGGTGGTAAAAGTAGGCACAAAGGTTAAAAGTATAAGGTTGGTGGGCGGTGATCACGATATTGATTGCAAAGTAGACGGTATTGGGCCAATGAAACTGAAGTCGGAGTTCGTTAAGAAAGTCTGATGCGAGGAATGCGCTTCAGGTTGTGAAAATCTGGAATTTAACTGCTAACATGTTGAGCGAATTCAAAGAAAATTTTTACATGGCTAACCCTAAATGATCATAGTGAAAAACCGTCAAAACCTGCAATCCCAGTGGAAGTCTTGGCTTTGGCATTATTAAAGCGCAATTTATGGACACTCTTTCTGCTAACGCTGACAGCGGGAAGCGCTATTCTGGCTTTGTTTCTGTTGTCTTCCTGGCAAACGATTGTTGCCGAGCAAAAATCAGTCCATAGCACGCGAGTGGCATTGGTCGCGCAGTCGATGGACAGCGTTTTGCGTACCCAGGAGCTATTGCTGACGTTTGTTGGTCGAGAAATTCTGCGCGCTGGCGATCTGCCAAATACGCCCCGGCATTCACCTGAACTGGACCGCATCCTGCTGGAAAATCCTGTTGCCACTGGCATGGGGGTGGCCCGTGCAGACGGACAGTTAATGCTAGTGAGTTCTAATCTGGATCTGGATTTTTTGCCAAACCTGCTGCGGGCCAAAACCTCGCGAGACAGTTTTCAAGAAGCTGTGGCAACCGACACCATGGTATTGGGGCGCACTTATTTTATGAGCGCCATGAACAAGTGGATAATTCCGGTGCGCAAAGCGCTGCGCAATCCACAGGGTGAGGTGGTTGCGGTAATGACGGCGGGCCTTCGTATTGACGGCCGCGCCGGCGTCCTGAGCAACTCTTTACACAACGGCGCTTACGATCGGGTCACGCTGACGCGAGCGTCAGACGGTTATGTGCAGTTTATTTCAGAGCAGGGCATGGGCCCGGAGCAGTACTCTAAACTCCGTTATCAGGACCAAATGTTTGCGGGCCAAATTCCTCAGTCGGAGAGTCTGTCCCGGGCAGACACACAACAGCCAGATACACCCTATACCTACCGCATTCATCGTGATCAGAAAAATTATCTGGGAGCTGCCCAATTCAACAAGCGGTTTCAAATGTGGGTGATGTCTGAAACCCTGATGCGCCCGTTGTGGGTGACGTTTTTTAAAACCGCACTGTTGTACGTCGGCATTTTCTTAGGCAGTTTTCTGGCCTTGTTCATTATGTTTCGTATTATCGCGGTAGCCGAAGCCAAGCGCCTTAACGAGCTGATGTACCTGTCGCGACATGATGAACTGACCGGAGTGAGCAATCGTTCTGGGCTAAGCGCTAGCATCGACAGCCTGCTGCGGCGCAAACAGAGCTTTATGGTGGCTGTCATCAATATAGACCAATTTCGCGGCGTTAATGACCGTTTTGGGCAAGAATACGGTGACCAAGTGCTCTGCGCATTTGCGCTCAGGCTGCTTAGTGTCGTCGGCGAGAAGGACGTGGTTGCCCGTTTGGGCGCCGATGAATTTGTTTTACTGATTAAGGCGGTGAATTTACAGGCGCTTGAGAGTCATGCGCGCCAACTAAGCTACCAACTGGACAAGCCTCTGGAACTGGAACAGTTTCCCTTGCAGTTGGGAGCCAGCATTGGTGTAGCGGTGTACCCCCGTGATGGCGATTCAGTGAATACGCTTTTACGCAGCGCACACCTGGCCCTGTATCAGGCCAAAAAAAGCCGTAATGACTGGTGTCTTTATCGGGAAGAGCTAGAGGAAGCCTACATCCGTCGAGTACAGATTGAACAACGCTTGCGCCAGGCGCTGAGTCTTGGGCAGCTGACCATGGTGTTTCAGCCCCAGGTTGATCACGTCAAAGTCGTTTACGGGTACGAAGCGCTGGTGCGCTGGTATGATGAGGAACTCGGCCACGTCAGGCCTGATGAATTTGTCGGGATTGCCGAGTCGAGCGGACTTATGCCGGCGCTAGGCCGATTTGTGATGGAAACCAGTATTCGCGAGTTTTCCGAGTTTGTGGGTGCCCAGGGTGAAATGCGGCAGCTGGCGGTGAACATATCGGTATTGCAATTTTTGCAGCCGGGTTTTGCCAATGATGTTTTGTCAGTGCTATCGCGATATGGGCTGGCGCCCAAGCAGTTGGTGTTGGAAATGACTGAAAGCCTGTTTATTTCCAATTTTGACGATGTACTGGTCGTACTCAATGAATTACGCGAACAGGGTGTGCGGGTATCAATGGACGATTTTGGTACCGGATACTCGTCGCTTAGCCTGCTGAGAACTCTGCCACTTGACGAGCTGAAAATCGACAAGAGCTTCATTGACGGTTTGTTAGATGATCACAAAGCCCAAAATATGGTTGCCAGTATTATCAGTATTGCCCGCAGTCATCAGCTTGAGCTGGTTGCCGAAGGCGTAGAAACCGAAGGCCAATACCTGGCGTTAATGACAATGGGTTGCACGCTGTTTCAGGGCTACTATTTTGGCCGCCCAGCTGCTTTTACTGTTGAGTCAAAGCTCCCCATTAATAACGTTCCGCTTGCTTGATCTGGCCCAGCGACAATTGGTCGCAGCGTTGTTGCGGCTGTTTTTGGCAGGCTCTGCTGATTATTGGTTTTTGACTATGCAGGAGCTTTTGATGGAACCTTTTTTGTTGATTCGTCGCTTTGCCCGTCACCTTGGCGCTGTCGTTTTTGGTGCTGCGGTCGCGAGTTGCATTCCGCTTATGGCTGCTGCCGACACCGCTTCCACTCCTGATGTTAGCGGTGTCATGGTGGTGCAAGGTTGGAGCCGGCCAACGCCGCCGGGCGCAGCGGTCGGTGTTGGCTATATGATCATTCATAACCACACTGACGCTGCGGTACGCCTCACTGGCGTCACCACCGAGGTCGCCGCACGGGTTTCCATTCATGAAGCCCTGGCAGACAATGGCATGATGCGCATGAAACCGTTACCGGATGGCTTGAGCATAGACTCTGGTCAGAGCGTGGAGTTCAAGCCCCTAAGCTATCACCTGATGCTGGAAGGTTTAAAGGAGCCGTTAAAGGTCGGGCAGAAAATCCCTGTGACACTTAATTTTGAGCGCATTCCGGCACAGAACGCAGTGCTGGACGTCAGGTCGCTGGATGATGCTGGTGAAGACGATGTTGGGATGAACCATTCGACTATGAATCACTCCACTACAGCTCATTCCAATATGGATCATTCCGGTATGAACCACTCCGATATGGATCATTAATGGCGATTGTGGTGTAAAGCCGATATTCTGCGCAGCGTCTAAAGACCAAGTTTGGTAAGGAATCTGCGAGTGCTTGAAAGTTACCTGACAGGCTTGCTGGTGTGTGGCGGTTTAATTATTGCCATTGGCGCGCAAAATGCATACCTGCTGAACCAGGCCATTCGCCGCGAGCACCATTGGCCGGTGGCGGCTATTTGTGCAGTGTGCGATGCCAGTCTGTTCACCCTGGGCATGTTCGGCGTTAGCGCCGCGTTGATGGCGGTGCCCCAGGCGCTGGAGTTTTTGCGCTGGCTGGGCGTGGTTTTTCTGGGCTGGCTGGCACTTCAGGCAGCCGTGCGTGTCTGGAGGGGGCGCGCGGCGTTAAAAGTTGGCGCCGCCGCTCGAGGCAGTTTGCGCAAAGTTATACTGACTGCGCTGGCAGTCACTCTTCTGAACCCCCAGGTTTATCTCGATACGCTGCTGCTGGTGCCTGCGATTGGTGCTCAGCAGAGCAGTGCCGTGGCTTTTGTGATTGGCGCCAGTACCGCTTCTGTCGTGTGGTTCAGCTTGCTGGCCTGGGGCGGTGCCGCATTGGCCCCCGTGCTGTCGCGGCCATTGGCCTGGCGAATTATTGATGGCCTGATCGGTTTGATGATGGCGGCGATAGCGTTGCAACTGGCTCTTAATGGCAGTCTGTAGCGCTATCAGCTTGATGGCGCAAAGCGCGCATATTTGTACATGCTTTGGACTAGAGCCTCATCTGGCGTGGTAAAGTAGGTCATGCTTAAATTATCGAACGCTGTTGAACTTGCGGACTGGGAGATTGAACTCACCCAAATTCGCGCTCAGGGTGCCGGTGGGCAGAATGTCAACAAGGTCTCTTCGGCGGTGCACCTGCGTTTTGATATTCTGAACTCGTCGCTGCCACCGTTTTACAAAGAACGCTTGATGGCGCTGAACGATCAGCGCATCAGCAAAGACGGTGTACTTGTGCTTAAAGCACAAAGTCATCGTACGCTGGAGCTGAACAAGAATGACGCACTGCAGCGGCTAAAGGCTTTGATTCTGCAAGCGGTAAAACCGCAAAAAGCCCGCCGCGCCACCAAACCCAGCAAATCCGCCAAGCGCAAGCGCACGGACGGGAAAGTACAGAAGGGTCGTACCAAAGCGTTGCGGGGAAAGGTTCAGGTTTAACCCGCCTTGGCCTGGTGGGCCAAGCCTGTGTGGGCTCGTAGAAACTCCGCCATGTCGTCAAATGCTTCGTCTGCCTCTGGCAGCATGGGGCCAAAAATCTGCCATACGTGCACCATTCCCTGCCAGATATGCAATTCCACTGGTGATCCTTCTGCTTGCGCCTTGGCGGCGTAGCGTCTTGCGTTATCGACCAGCATTTCGCAGTCGCTGGCCTGAATCAGAGTAGGTGGCAAGTCATGCAACGGACCCCGTAACGGCGAAGCCACGGGGCTGGCCGGTCGCATGCGAAAAGTTGCCATGCTGAACCACCATAAAACCGGCAGCGGCACTTTTTGCAGGCTACCAAACATGGGGCCCAGCATGGGGTCGGTGGCTATATTGCTGCGATTGCTGGGCGCGGTCATGGTCATGTCAGTGGAGGGTGACAGCGCAATGGCTGCATCGGCTTGGCGCAGCCTCTGGTCGCGCAGCCACGCAATCAGCGCCAAGGTATGGCTGCCGCCGGCCGAATCCCCTGCAATTACCATAATTTGAGCCTCCTGCTCGCCTTTCGGGCCGTTGCGTAACAGCCACTCATAGGCCTTGCGGCAATCTTCCACTCCGGCCATATAGCGGTGTTCCGGCATCAGTCGATAGTCCACCGCAAACACCGCCGCCTTGCCAATTTGCGACAGCTGGTCGGTCATGCTCCGATGGCTGCGGGGGCTACCTGCCATCCAGGCGCCGCCGTGAATGTACAGAATACGCCGGCGGGTATCGGCTTCGGGAGCTATCACCCATTCACCGCGGGGTTGGTCGACCGCGGTGACGGCAGACACCATGTGCAGGTCATCGCTGATGCTGTCCATGTACTTGCGCATGGCAAGAATTCGCGCCCGCCCCCTGACGCCATCCAGCTCTTTGCCCATATTGCGTACGCGCTCGATCACGTCTTTGTTGGCGATGCTGGGCAGGGCGCTGCGTGATTCGAAATCATGGCGATCAAACGCCGAGTAGTCGTCCGGCCGTAATAGCACGAACGACATGGCTAAAAACACCAGCAAAGCCAGCCCGATAAATATCAGTAAATACAGAGCCCACATTATAAAAATGCCTCGCTAGACGCTTGCCGTTTCTGCTGCAAGCATCACATAAGCGCGTGCTGGTTGCCAGATTCTATACCGCAGGCGGTTGAAACGGTGAACCTGCGGCCTAAAGTACATGAGGGTTATCAACATTCATTGACCAAGGTGAAGCTAATTATGAGCGATCAACCCGTACTACTGATTACAGGCGCATCTTCAGGCATTGGCGCGGCTACCGCACGGGCAGCTTCCAAACAGGGTTATCGTCTGGTATTGGCGGCCCGTTCGGAAGATAAACTGCACAAGCTGCAACAGGAGCTGGGCGGCAAAGAACAGGTATTAACGGTGCGCTGCGACGTGCAAAGCGAAACCGATCAGCGTGAAATGGTGAAAAAAGCGCTGGCCAGTTTTGGTCGCATCGATGCGGTATTTGCCAACGCTGGCCGCGGAGGCGAGCCCGGTGGTTTCAGCGGTGCCGATACGGAAGTCTGGAAAGACATGATTCTAACCAACATCTACGGCGTTGGCCTGACCGTGCAGCACTGCCTGCCGGCGCTGAGGGAAAGCCGTGGGCACCTTTTACTAACGGGCTCTGCCGCCGGGCGGGTAACCATTCCGGGATCTATGTACAGCGCCACCAAGTGGGCAGTTTCGGCCATTGGCTACGGCGCTCGCGAGGAGCTTCGTGGCTCCGGAATCCGGGTAACCCTGATCGAGCCTGGCATGGTGGATACGCCCTTCTTTGATCAACAGCCAGACAATGCGCTGCAGCCAGACGACATTGCCAACGCGGTGATGTACGCCGTGGCCCAGCCCGCTCACGTTGATGTTAATGAAATACTAGTGCGGCCTACGCCTGCGATCAAAGACGCGTAGACCGACCATGGAGCTAAAAATAATACCGATAAACAAAACAGATGAGGGCCTGGGTTAGCGCTTGGCGCTGCGCTGGCGCTGTTTTTTCGGTTTGGTTTTTGGCCGCGCCGCGGGCTTTGCGCCGGGGCGGTTATCTGGTCGTCCGCCGGGCTTGCCTGCCGATTTGGCCCCTGGCCGGACAGGGGGTTAATCTGGGTTTTCAAGACGCCCAA
>JBALXR010000046.1:0-9290 GCA_036960525.1 Marinobacter sp. | reverse complement strand
TGGCTTTTGGCTGTTGCGCTTTTGTGGCGGTGCAGTGGCGGACTTTGTCTTAGCGGCGTGTTTCTGATGCGCTGCCGGGGCATCGGAGGATGAGTCCCGAATGCTGTCCATCAGTACGGCCAGTTCTTTCGATGTTAAATCCCGCCATTGGCCTACGGGCAGATTGCCCAGGCTGATATTCATAATACGCTGCCGCTCCAGGCGCATTACCTCAAAGCCAAAATGTTCGGCCATGCGGCGAATTTGCCGATTCAGGCCCTGCACCAGAACAATGCGGAACACAAAGCGCGATTCCTGCGACACCCGGCATTTTTGTGTAACCGTACCCAGAATCGGTACCCCGCCTGCCATGCCATCAATAAAGGCCTTGGTGATGGGCTTATCAACGGTGACCAAATACTCTTTCTCGTGGTTATTACCCGCCCGCAAGATCTTGTTGACCAGATCGCCATTGCTGGTCATAAAAATCAGCCCCTGGGAATCTTTGTCTAGCCGGCCGACAGGGAAAATTCGTACCGTGTGCCCGATAAAGCGCTGAATATTGTCGCGCTCGGCGCTGTCGGTGGTGCTGACAATACCCACCGGCTTGTTCAGGGCGATGAATACCTGATCTTCTTCGGCACGGGGTTCAATGATCTGGCCGTTGACCATGACCCTATCCGTTGGCAATACCTGATCGCCAACGCTGGCGCGCTTGCCGTTGATGCGCACATTACCCTGCTCGATGTATCGGTCGGCCTCCCGCCGCGAACAAATGCCGCTCTCGCTGATGTATTTGTTCAGGCGTGTGGAAGAAGGCTGGGTCATGCAGGGCACCGGCTGGGTGTGGGTTCAATTAAGTGGTGCATCATAACAGGCGAGCGTGCTGGACGTGAATGTCCGCCTCTGCCATTGTTGACAGATAACGCCCGCCCAACCCAACCAGAATCGCCTCATGCCCCCAACGCTTTTAACAAACTGCCCTGTCTGTGAGCAGGCTCAGCTTCATGAGTTTCAGGCCATCAAACAACAGCATTATTTGCGCTGCCCGGAATGCCAATGCACCGTTATGGTTCCGGAGTGCCGCTTAACTGCCGAGCAGGAAAAAACCATTTACCAATACCACGACAACAATCCGGATGACCCCGGTTACCGTCGTTTTCTGTCTAAAGTAGCAGATCCATTATTGGCCCGGCTTCCCAGAGAAGCCCACGGCCTGGATTTTGGCTGCGGCCCAGGCCCGGTGCTGGCTGGTATGCTGGAGGAAGCAGGTATGGCCATGGCGCTGTACGATCCGTTTTTTCATCCACAGCTTGATGTCTTGCAGCAACAATACGATTTCATTACCTGCACGGAAGTGCTGGAACATTTGCACCAGCCTGCGGTGGTCTTGCGCCAGCTAGATGGCCTGTTAAAACCTGGCGGTTTATTGGCTGTGATGACCTGCTTTCAAACAGACGACACCCGCTTTGCAAGCTGGCACTACCGGCGTGATCCTACTCATGTGGTGTTTTATAAAGCAGCAACTTTGGAGTTAATTGCAGCACGGTATAAATGGGTGCTGGAGATACCCAGAAAGGATGTGGCATTTTTTACTAAATGCGGGTGAGTGATATGATCATGGCGCTGAACTTTGCGAAAATCGCCCGCAAGTACGTCCATGTAGGGCTTAACTGCTGCCATCCATGGCAGCAGAAATTTTCGCAAAGCTCAACGCCATGACCATTGCCGGCATTTTTATTTACACCAGCATGTTAAAGCCACGACGAGAGCCCTTCAGAGTAGATTTTTGTTCTGGAGGTTGTTGAAGCAAAGTTTAATGCCCCTAGCCGCACAAACACCGCCATTCACCGTAAACTCCGGCATTAATTGCTAGCGTCTAGCACCGCCCAGAGACAACCAATTCCGAAAACCGCTGCAGCAAGCTGCTAGCTTCCGGCGCCGGTTGTTTACAATAATAACGCGCGGCTTGCGAGTATCAGCAAGCGGAGTGGTCATAGCCGACAAGGTTCCTGCTCAAGATGTTTGTTCTGGCGGCAGTTCCGCGTTATGGAACACGTTCTGAACATCGTCCAGATCGTTGAGCATATCCAGGAATTTCTCGAACATTGGAACGTCATCGCCGGTGACTTCAGTCGTCGTTTTTGCTAAAAACTGAATGTCGTCAGCGTCGAAATCAATGCCTTCGAACGCGTCTACCAGCGCTTGGCGGGCCTTGGCGTATTCGGTGTGGGGCGCGAACACAGTGATCAGTTCGTCTTCAGATTCAATGTCGGTTACGTCGACATCTGCGTCCATCAACGCTTCCAGAACAGCGTCTTCATCTTGCCCCTTGAACGCAAAAATCGCGCAATGGTCGAACATGTGGGCAACGGTGCCCGGAGTGCCGATTCTGGCTTTGGTTTTGGTAAACGCCAGGCGCACGTCACCAAAGGTGCGGTTCGGGTTGTCGGTCAGGCAGTCCACAATCACCATGCAGTTACCCGGACCATAACCTTCATAGCGCGCTGGTGAGTAGTCTTCGCCAGTACCACCGCGGGCCTTGTCGATGGCTTTTTCAATGACGTGGCTGGGGACCTGATCTTTTTTGGCGCGATCGATCAGCCCGCGAAGGGACAGGTTGCCGTCTGGGTCTGTGCCGCCGGATTTAGCCGACATATAGATTTCACGACCGTACTTGCTGTAAACCTTGGTCTTGGCGTCGGCCGTTTTGGCCATGGATTGTTTGCGGTTCTGATAGGCTCTGCCCATGTGCGCTGCCTCGTTGATTGCAGGGCGGAACTTTCTAAGTTCCGTTGAAAATCCTTTAGATCGCGGGATTTTACTGGACAACGCAGGGAGGGAACAGTGTTTATTCCCTTTAGACGTAATCTACCGGTGGGCGGTAGTTATCCTGGGTCACCAGGTCGATACCGCATTCTACAGAGCTGACCCAATTCAGAAAGCGCTCCACCATTTCCGGACTCTCAAAGCGCTTGCCATGCTGGGGCACGATGGCGTGTACATCCATCTCCCGAATCATATTGGCCCACAGGCGGCAAACCTTCTGCGAGACAATATAACGGCGATGAAGCCCCACTATATAAGGAATGTGCCTGTCGAAATCGGCTACCGGAAGGTGTTCGTCCGGGCTGCCCACAGACGCCCCTAAATCCCCGGAAAACAGGATTTTCGCCACAGGATCGTAAAACTAAATGTTACCAACCGAGTGCATAACGCCTTCGCCAACAACCAGTGAATCAAACATCAGGCATTTGTGGTGCCCGTTATCGAACAGCACAATGGATTCTGCGGCCATGTTATTCTCCTGAAAAGCGCTCGTTAAACAGTCCCGCAGAGCCTAAGGAATCCATCACGACAGAGCGTTGCCCCAGATCAATTCCGTAACAGCCACCTGCCAATATTTCGCAAGAGTATTTCAAGCTGCAATTTAGTGCCGTGCGGTGTGTCTATAATCCCGCGGCGATTTCCCCATGATTTTTTTGAACAGTCGTGAAAAGTAGTAGGCGTCATCGTAGCCCAGCTGGCGGCTTATAGCCGCGAACGGCAGCGTTGTGCTATCCAGCAACTGGCAAGAGCGTTCCACTTTTAAACGCAAAAAGTGCTGGATGGGTGAAATACCCGTGCGCTCCCGATAGCGTGTAGCGAAATGCGCCGGCGACAAACCGGCCAAGTCCGCCAGCTGCTCCAGCGTTAGCCTTTGTTCCAGGTTTTCCCGCATATAACTATTCAACACTTCCAGATCCGGACCGGCGTCTTGTTCACTGTGCTCCGCAATCATCGGTATTGCTGCCAGCAGTTGGCGCAGGCGATTGGCTACGTGAATCAATCCGCTGGTGCGAAAGCCGGTTTGCCGCACCGACAGTAACCCGTTGAAATCCACCAACAGCCTTGGCTGGCGGCCGATATGAAGCAGCGGTGTTTGCCGGTCGAATCCCATGTGGTTGGTAAAAGAATCTGCTAACGGGCCGGTGTAATGCACCCAGTGAATTGTCCAGGGGTTAGCCGGATCGGCGGTATAGCGGTGGCTAGCGCCGGCAGGCAGCAACACCAGGTCTCCCGCGCTAACGGTAAACGCTTCGCCATTCACATTAAGAAAAGCTTTGCCATCGCTGCAATAGATCAGCAAATGATCTGCAGGCTGCTCCCGGTGCATATGGTGTCCGCTCGCCCGCCGATAGTGGCCAAAAGCGATGGGATAGAGTTCGCGGGTAAGTGGGTGCGAGCTTAGAAGCTGAACGCTGGGCTCGGGTAGCAAATAGCGCACGCTGTCGGGCGGCGCCGGCCATTGCGACGTTAGGGCCATATGGGTTTCCCGCTTTTCGTGATCGAAAGATAGTCCATTAGTGGCGAAACTTAGTCAATCACACGGCCTCAATTACCGTGCTAATCTAAATAACACGCTTGAGCTAATCCGCACGATAATCCGGCATCGCTCAACATTTGCACAACAACAAAACTCTCGATCTACACAACACGCAGGATCTGCCCCATGAAAAATGTCCCTCTGTACCTTGCAGGTGAATTTGTTCAAAGCCAGACCGACAGCTGGATTGACGTGACCAACCCCGCCACCAACGAAGTCATCGCCAGGGCCCCGAATACCACGCCTGCCGAAATGCGCAAGGCCATTGATTTTGCGGCGGAAGCCTTCAAAACCTGGAAAGAAGTACCCGTGTCAGAGCGGGCCAGGGTGATGCTGCGTTATCAGGCTTTGCTGAAAGAACACCACGATGACATTGCCGAAATCCTGGCCCAGGAAACCGGTAAAACCTTTGATGATGCAAAGGGCGATGTGTGGCGGGGTATCGAAGTGGTTGAGCACGCCGCCAACGTAGCGTCGATGATGATGGGCGAAACCGTTGAAAACGTGGCTCGCGAAGTCGATACCCACTCCTGGATTCAGCCTTTGGGTGTGTGCACGGGTATTACCCCGTTTAACTTCCCCGCCATGATTCCCCTGTGGATGTTCCCGATGGCCATTGCCTGCGGTAACACCTTTATTCTCAAGCCGTCAGAACAAGACCCCCTGACACCGACACGTCTTGCTGAGTTGTTCGAGCAAGCAGGCGCCCCCAAGGGTGTGCTGCAGGTTGTTCACGGTGGTAAAGAGCAGGTAGATACCCTGCTGAACGACCCTGCCGTTAAAGCTATTTCGTTTGTGGGTTCTGTGCCTGTCGGGCGCTACATCTATGAAACCGGCACCCGCAATATGAAGCGTGTGCAGTCCTTCGCTGGTGCTAAAAACCACATGGTCATCATGCCGGATGCCGACAAACAGCAGGTGCTCAACGCTCTTGTAGGCGCTTCTGTGGGTGCCGCCGGGCAACGCTGCATGGCCATCTCGGTTGCGGTATTCGTGGGTGAAGCCCGGCAGTGGATTCCTGAACTTAAGGACGCCATGGCGAAAGTGCGCCCCGGCGCCTGGAACGATTCCGGCGCCAGCTACGGCCCGGTTATTAGCCCGAAAGCCAAAGAACGTGTCGAGGCGCTGATCGCAACGGGTGAAGCCCAGGGTGCCCAGCTGCTGCTGGACGGCCGCAATTGCACCGTGGACGGTTTGCCGAATGGCAACTGGGTCGGCCCTACACTGTTCGCCGGTGTGACCAGCGAAATGGACATTTACAACGAAGAAATCTTCGGCCCGGTGCTGTGCTGTTCCGAAGTAGATTCCCTGGGCGAAGCCATCGAGTTCATCAATCGCAGCCCCTACGGCAATGGTACGTCTATCTTTACCGGTTCTGGCGGGGCAGCTCGTCGCTTTCAGCACGAAATTGAAGTGGGCCAGGTGGGTATAAACATTCCCATTCCGGTGCCCCTGCCGTTCTTTTCGTTCACCGGCTGGAAGGGTTCCTTCTACGGTGACCAGCACGCTTATGGTAAGCAGGCCGTGCGTTTCTATACTGAAACCAAAACGGTTACTTCGCGCTGGTTCAGTTCAGAAGCCACCAGCACCGAAGCCAATTTCTCTATTCAGTTGCGTTGATTCGCAGTGTCCCGCCGGTCTGACGCGCAAGTTTGCCCATCAGACCGGCGGGATGCGAACAGGAGCCAGCTATGAATTTTGATCTGACCGAAGACCAGCAGGCGTTTCGCGAAGCGGCGCGGGCATTTGCGCAAAAATCCATGGCGCCGTTTGCCGCGCACTGGGATGAGGAGAACATTTTTCCAAAAGATGTTCTTCGGGAAGCGGGAGAAATGGGTTTCTGCGGGCTCTACACGCCCGAAGCCTTCGGTGGCATGGGGCTTTCGCGCCAGGACACTGCAGTGATTGTGGAGGAGCTGGCTGCGGCCTGCCCCTCTACTGCTGCGTTTATTACCATTCACAACATGGCAACCTGGATGCTGGCCAGTTTTGGTACAGACGAAGTGAAGCGCAGTGTGGTGCCAGTCCTGGCAAGCGGTGAAAAACTGGCGTCTTATTGCCTGACCGAGCCCGGTGCAGGTTCAGACGCGGCAAGCCTGCGCACCAAAGCAGAACGGGATGGCGACGATTACGTTATTAACGGCAGCAAGGTTTTTATTTCCGGTGCTGGTTCAACCGATGTGCTGATTCTGATGGCACGTACCGGCGGCCCTGACAGCGGTGCCAAAGGCATTTCTGCGTTTTTGATTCCGGCGGACGCCGACGGCGTGTCCTATGGCAAAAATGAAAAAAAAATGGGCTGGCACAGCCAACCGACCCGCTCGGTCACACTTGAAAATGTGCGGGTGCCGGTGGCTAACCGCCTTGGCGCCGAAGGCGAAGGGTTTGCCATTGCCATGAAGGGGCTTGACGGTGGCCGCTTGAACATTGCTACCTGCTCCCTGGGCGGCGCCCAGGCGGCACTGCTGCGTGCCCGAGACTATATGCACGCCCGCTCCCAGTTCGGTAAACCGCTGGCGGCGTTTCAGGCATTACAGTTCAAACTGGCGGACATGGCCACCAACCTGGTTGCAGCGCGGCAAATGGTGCGCCTGGGCGCGTTCAAACTAGACAACGGCGACCCTGAAGCCACACTGCACTGCGCTATGGCCAAACGCTTTGCCACCGACGTGTGTTTTGACGTGGTGAACGATGCCCTGCAGCTGCACGGTGGCTACGGCTATATTCGGGAATATCCCCTTGAGCGCTACCTGCGGGATTTGCGGGTGCACCAGATTCTGGAAGGCACCAACGAAGTCATGCGCCTGATTGTGGCTCGCCGCATTCTGGAGCAGGGCGTCGCGGAAGCGATTCAATAGCGGAGGCCTTTTAATATTATATTGCGGAGATCTTATGAGCGACACACTCGATTTTAAGAGCGACAAGTTGCAACTGGAAAAGCGTGGCCATATTGCGGTGCTGACCATCAGCAACCCACCGGCGAACACCTGGACTCGCAATTCGTTAAACGCTTTGCAAAACACCATCGCTGAATTGAACGCCGACAAAGACATTTTTGCGTTGGTGGTTACCGGCCAGGGCGAAAAATTCTTCTCTGCCGGAGCGGATCTGAATACCTTTGCCGACGGCGACATTGCCCGCGCTACCGAAATGTCCCAGGCGTTTGGAACAGCGTTTGCCGCGTTAACCAATTTCCGCGGCGTGTCCATTGCGGCGATTAACGGTTACGCCATGGGTGGCGGCCTTGAGTGCGCGCTTGCCTGTGATATCCGCATCGCAGAAGAGCACGCGCAAATGGCCCTGCCAGAGGCAGCCGTAGGCCTGCTGCCCTGTGCCGGCGGCACGCAAACCCTGCCATGGCTGGTGGGCGAAGGTTGGGCCAAACGCATGATTCTGTGCGGCGAGCGCCTGAAGGCGGATAAAGCGTTAAGCATCGGCCTGGTAGAAGAAGTGGTTCCCTCGGGGCAAGGTCTGGCGAAAGCTCTGGAGCTGGCGGAGGGCGCTTGCAAGCAAAGCCCGTCGTCCATCTCTCGCTGTAAAAATCTGATTATGAACGCGCGCGATGGTCATACCCATCAGGACGGCTGGCGTCTGGAGAGGGAGCTGTTTATCGAGTTATTTTCCACCGAAGACCAGAAAGAAGGCGTCACTGCGTTTTTAGGCAAGCGCAAGCCCCAGTGGAAAAACCGCTAACGCCAATTTGTCACATGGGCCAAAGGATTCACCATGAGTGATCAACCAATTGTATTTGAACAGTGGCAAACGTCAGGCGACGCCACCATCGGAGTTGTGCGCCTGAACGCGCCGCGCTCGCTGAACTCCCTGTCACTGGAAATGATTCGCCTGCTGACGCCACAGCTGAAAGCCTGGGCCGGCGATGACCGGGTACGCGCTGTGTGGCTGGAAGCCGAAGGTGACAAAGCGTTTTGTGCCGGCGGCGACATAGTTGCTCTGTATCGCAGTATGACGGAGGCCGGAAGCGCTGATATTGGCAAAGCGTTCTTTACCGAAGAATACGAACTGGACTATCTGATTCACAGCTACCCCAAACCGGTTGTGTGCTGGGGCCACGGTATTGTGATGGGTGGCGGCATGGGCATTATGCAGGGCGCTTCCCACCGGGTAGTGACCGAAAGTTCAAAACTGGCCATGCCTGAAACCACCATCGGGCTCTACCCGGATGTGGGCGGCGGCTGGTTTCTCAATCGCTGCCCCGGCCGTACCGGTCTTTTTCTGGGCCTGACGGGCGCCCGGATGAACGGCGCCGATGCGCTGTTCACCGGCATGGCTGATCGTTTTATAAAACACGGGTTGAAGGCTCAGGTTGTCGCTGAGCTGACTGGCGCCAATTGGCACAGCCGCAATGCCGAAGAAATAGTGGGCTCGGTATTACGTCAATTTGAGCAACGCAGCTGCGACGCGCAGCCGGCTTCACCCGTGCGCGATCACGTTGACGAGATCAACCGCGCTACCGACGCCGACACCCTGGAGCAGACCATTGCCCAGTTGAAGGAACTGGCGTCTGGCGATGGCTGGCTGGCCAAAGCCGTGAAACCGCTCACAGCAGCATCGCCGGTGGCTTTTGCGTTGGTGTGGGAACACATGCACCGCTGCCGCCTGGATGGTTTGAAGCAGGTGTTTGACAAAGAATTGCTGCTATCGACCAATTGCCTGAGCAAAGGTGAGTTTGCCGAGGGCGTGCGGGCTTTGCTGATCGACAAAGACCAGCAACCAAGATGGCGTTACGCCACCCTGGCGGACATCGATCACGAATGGATTAACGGCTTTTTTGTTTGAGTCTTTTAGAGCCGCCATGAGCAGGGCACTTAACAGCACTTAACAAAAGAAGCCGCACTAAAACAAAAGAGGGAAAAACGATGGCAATTATTTCATTTATTGGCCTTGGTAATATGGGCGGCCCTATGGCCAGCAATCTTTTGAAAGC
>JBALXR010000045.1:15476-24477 GCA_036960525.1 Marinobacter sp. | reverse complement strand
CACCCAGAACCTGGCTCCACACAGTCGAACCGGTTTTCTTTTCCATCATAGCCATAAACTCGCGATGGGCCAGATCTTCATCAGCACTGGCACGAATCACTTGCAGTGCCTCGCGAGCGGCCTGCACCCGGCGGATACCATCGCCGCGGCCACCCTCACCCGAGCCTGCATCCAACAACAGCGCGGTTTGGCCGCCTGTTAACAGCAAGTACACATCGGCTAGAATTTCCGCATCCAGCAGAGCACCGTGCAATTCGCGATTGCTGTTGTCTACTCCGTAGCGTTTGCACAGCGCGTTCAGGTTGTTTTTTTGACCGGGGTGGCGCTTGCGGGCAATGGCCAGAGTATCAACAATTCCGCAGTGTTCGGCGGTTTTGCGGCCGCCGTCAAGACGGCCAAATTCGGCGTCCATAAAGCCAACGTCAAATGCTGCGTTATGGATCACCAGCTCCGCGCCGCGGATAAACTCAAAAAAATCATCAGCAACAACCGCAAACAGCGGCTTGTCGGCCAGAAACTCGTTGGTGATGCCGTGTATGGCAACGGCTTCGGCTTCTACTTGGCGGCCAGGATTTACGTAAACATGATAATTGCGCCCGGTTAACGCCCGCTCAACCAGCTCTACGCAGCCAATTTCGATAATCCGGTGGCCTTCGTTAGGATCAATACCGGTGGTTTCGGTATCCAGTACAATTTGTCGCATGCAGTTACCCTTTACCCTTTTGTGCTGACCGGTTAACCGGTCAGCTCATCAACGCCTTGGTTGGCCAGCTGGTCGGCCAGTTCATTATCCGGCACGCCAGCGTGCCCTTTCACCCAGTGCCAGTTTACCCGGTGGCGCTCGCTTTGTTCATCCAGGGCTTTCCATAGATCGTCATTTTTGACCGGCTTTTTAGCTGCGGTTCTCCAGCCGTTGCGTTTCCAGCCAGCCAGCCACTCGGTGATGCCTTTACGCACGTATTGAGAGTCGGTATATAGCTCTACGTCGCAATCACGCTTCAGCGCTTTCAGCCCTTCAATCGCGGCCATCAGCTCCATGCGGTTATTGGTGGTGTGCAGCTCGCCACCGTGCAGGGTTTTGCAAACTTCACCCCAGCGCAGTACCACTCCCCAACCACCCCGCCCGGGGTTGCCCTTGCAGGCGCCGTCGGTGTACATAATCACGTTACCGCTCATTCAATCTCCTGATGATCCTGATGGCTAGTACGCGCCACACCCACAGGGCGGCTACCCGTCAGGCTTATAACCTTGCTTTTACTCCACGCACGTCGGCCGGGCGTGCGGGCCAGTTCGCGTTTGCGCGCTAGGATACAGTAATAAGCGCCGCCCGGCATGAACCCGCTAGGCTGCCGCTTTACCGGATTGCGTGCACAGCGCTGTAATGGTAAACCGTAAAAGCGGGTTACCGAATGCTCTATCTGAAAACCCAATAACCGTAACCAGTCTTCCATTCGCCCCGCCGGCATAAAGCGCCCGCCCCAGGGACCGCCCGACGGCCGGCCAAAACGCCCGGACAAAAGTCGGCGCAGCCCCCAAACGCTGAACGGATTAAAACCGGTAATAGCGATGCAGCCCTCCCCCCTTAACACCCTCGCCGACTCCCGCAAAACCTGATGAGGGTAACGGGAAAAATCCGCCGTGTGGGGCAAAATAACCAGATCCATCGAATCACCGGGAAATGGCAGCTCATCCGCATCGCAAACCGCAACCCCGCCGGGAATATCAGAATGCCATTGAGGCACGGCAATAATTCGCTGCAAAAAGTCGGTGCCGGTTGCCAGCGGCAGGCGATGGCTAACGCCGACCTGCAACTGACGGGCGCCGGTATGGTTGGCCAGTTTATGGTCAAGGTACTGGCGCTGGTCTGCCAGCAGAGCCCGGCCAAGCGGAGTCTGAAACCAGTGCTCGAAGCTGTCATGGCGTGCTTGGTAATCAATAGCGTCTTCGAGTCTCACTATACTGCCGCTCCTGTTAACCCCGCTTTTAACTCTAAAGCCAAGCCAGTGCACGCCACCTGGGCCTGCAAGTTTTGGGGTAAATCGATGAATGCTTTATCATAGCAGCCACATTGGCTAAGCACATGGGTGGGTTATGTTGACGATTTCTGCAATACCAGCGTTCAGTGACAACTATATATGGTGCATCGCTGACCCGCACCGACACAACGCTCTGATTGTAGACCCGGGCCAGGCACAACCGGTTCTGGATCATCTGGCGCAACAGGGCTTGGCGCTCACCGCCATTCTAATCACCCACCACCACCCTGATCACGTTGGCGGCGTAAAAGCACTGCGCGAAGCTTATCCTGAATGCCGGGTTATTGGCCCGGCCGACAGCCCGTTCAAAGGCAGCACAAACCCTATCCATCCTGGCGACACCGCGCTGTGGGAGGGCATTACGTTCACCAGCATGGCGGTTCCGGGCCACACGCTGGACCACATCGCCTTTTTTACCGACGACACAGCCATAACCGGGCAACCGCTGCTGTTCGCCGGCGATACTTTGTTTGTTTCGGGTTGTGGCCGGCTCTTTGAAGGAACACCGGCACAGATGCGCCAATCTTTGCAAAGCCTGCGCCAGCTGCCTGACAACACGGCCGTCTATTGCGCTCACGAGTACACCCTGGCGAACCTCAGGTTTGCCCGCAGCTGGTTGCCACAATCAAGCGCTCTGGTCGAGTTTGAACAGCAATGCGAGCAGGCACGGGCGAGCAACAAAGCAACAGTGCCGTCCACCTTGGCTGAGGAAAAGCGCCTGAACCTGTTTCTGCGGTGGGACGATCCCGAGGTAGTTGATGTTGCTAAAAGTTATGCCAATGAGCACGCACTGCCGACGGAAAGCGCAGACGACGTCTTTGCCGCGATTCGCCACGGCAAAGATCATTTTCGCGGCTAACAGATCAAGATAGGGAGAGATTTTAAATCTGTCCCTGGCTCGGGGATTTCGACCAGTCGATCAACACCGACAATAACACGCGCAATTTGAAGGCTTTGGAGCAGATCCGCTGCGATCCTCTCGCAGCGGTAACAATCAGTTTCTTGACCACTGGCAAACCACACCCATAAACTCCCACCATCTTTTTATTTGCAGCCAAAATTGCCAGGCACAATTTGCCATCAGTTTGGTCTGCTATTTTCTCGGAACGTGTGTTTATGTCGCCCAACCGATTATCAATTTGCCTGTTTAGCGCCGCTCTTATTGCGGGTTGCGCCAGTGAACGCCCCCTCAGCAGTGCTGACAACCCCCTCGATTCCACACATGTAGCCGTCGCCAGCGGTGATGACGACCTTAAAGAGGCTGTCTTAAAAGGCCACGTCGATACCAGCCAAGATGACCCGTTAGACGACGCCATTGCCCCAGAACTAAAAGTCCAGGCCAGAACCGCCCGAGGCAGGCTAAACACCGCCAATATTGAACGGCCCGCAACGCTGGCCGATAACGCTCTTAAAACCGGGATCGAAACCGAAAACGACGATTTGTGGAAGCGCCTGCGAGACGGTTTTGCGCTGGATCATGATGTAGACCAACCGCGCCTGGAACAGCAACTGGCCTGGTTTGCCAGCCACCCTCGCTATATTGAACGGGTGATGGAACGCGGTAGCCGCTACTTTCACTACATCGTCAGCGAGACCGAACGCCGCGGCCTGCCCACAGAACTGGCCCTGCTGCCCATTGTAGAAAGTGCCTTTGACCCGTTCGCCTATTCCCACGGTCGCGCCGCCGGACTCTGGCAGTTTATACCGACCACCGGAAAATACTTCGGCTTGACACAAAGCTGGTGGCACGATGACCGCCGCGACGTTATCGCAGCAACCGACGCTGCCCTGACGTATCTTGAGCGCCTGAGCATACGCTTTGACGGCGACTACACGCTTGCGCTGGCTGCCTACAACAGCGGCGGCGGCACGGTCTCAAGCGCGATACGCCGTAATACAAACGCTGACAAACCAACGGATTTTTGGTCACTAAAACTACCAAAAGAAACCCGTCACTACGTACCAAAACTGCTGGCCCTGGCGAAGATCTTCGCAGATCCACAAGCATACGGTATTGAGCTCCCAGCATTGGCCAACGAGCCTTATTTTGTCGTGGTTGAAACCGGCTCGCAGCTAGACCTGGCTAAAGCCGCCGAACTGGCCGCGACCGACATAGACGAAATGTACCTGCTAAACCCGTCTTTTAACCGCTGGGCCACCAATCCCGATGGCCCGCACCGGCTGCTGGTGCCCGTGGCCAACGCGGAACGCTTTCGCAAGGCCCTGAAAATTTACCCGATCAATCAGCGGGTTTCCTGGCGCAACTATAAGGTACGCTCCGGGGATAGTCTGAGTACCATTGCCCAGCGTTTTGAAACCACCACGCCGGTCATCCGCAATCTCAACAAACTGAAAGGCGACACCATCCGTGTCGGCCAGCGCCTGATGATTCCATCCGCAACCGGCGACATCGAAACCTATGCCTTAAGCGCCGCCCAGCGTCTGGAAAAGAAACAGTCACGGCCGCGTGATGGCAACAAAGTCAGCTACAAGGTTCGGCCGGGGGACACCTTCTGGGATATAGCCCGAGAACACCGGGTGAAAGTGCGTGAACTTGCTGCCTGGAACAGCATGGCACCCGGCGACCCGTTGATTCCGGGCAAGAAGCTCGTGATCTGGTCACAAAACGCTCAAACCACGGTGGCCAGTTCTGATTCAAGTGCCAGTGCGCGAATCAAAGCTCTGGTGCGCAAAGTCGGCTACCGGGTTCGCAAAGGCGATTCACTGGCGGTCATTGCCGGGCGTTTTTCGGTGAATATCAGCGATATTGCTGGCTGGAATGACCTAAATACCGAGCATTATCTGCAACCTGGACAAAGTCTGGTACTCTACGTGGACATCCGTAATAGCCCGTAATCGGGTCACCATGAAAGTGGTTAAAACACCAAAGGTACCCATGATAAAAAAACGTTCGAATACATCATTGGCCCGGCCTTTTAACCACTTACTTTGCGCCGCTTCCATCGGTTTTGCCATGCTCGCAACGCCCTTGATAGCGCAAAACAGTGACGCGCCCCCGGCCGCAAATGACATGCCTTTTACTACCCCCCAGCATGGCATCGCCATGCACGGTAAACCAAAATACCCACCCAATTTTTCTCATTTTGACTACGTCAATCCCAGCGCGCTGAAAGGCGACACTTTGCGCCTTGCGGTAGTCGCCAACGGTTTTGACACCTTCAACCCGTTTCATTTGCGCGGAGTGGCGGCGGCCGGCATCAGCGGATATCTTTACGACACCCTGATGGAGTCATCCGCCGACGAGCCTTTTTCGGCCTATGGCCTGATCGCCGAATCCATTGAAACACCCGCTGATCGCAGCTACGTGGTGTTCAACTTGCGCCCCGAAGCCCGTTTTCAAGACGGCGAACCGATTACAGCCGAAGACGTCGAATTTTCCTTTAACACGCTGGTTACCGAAGGCCATCCGTTTTTCCGCAACTACTACGCCGATGTCAGCAACGTAACCGTAGAGAGCCCCCTGCGTGTACGATTTGATTTCGGCACCACTAAAAACCGCGAATTACCGATGATTCTGGGGCAGCTGCCCATACTGCCGGCACACTACTGGGCCGATCGCGAATTCGGCGACAGCGGCTTAACGCCTCCGCTGGGAAGCGGCCCCTATCGAATTGCCGAATTCGATGCCGGACGGTCAGTGACCTATGAACGGGTGAACGAATACTGGGCGAAAGATTTGGGCGTACGCAAAGGCCGCTTCAACTTTAATCAGATCCGCTATGATTACTATAACGACGACACCGTCGCCCTTGAGGCGTTCAAAGCCGGTAATTTTGATTTCCGCCTGGAGTCTTCAGCCAAAAACTGGGCTACCTCCTACACCGGGCAACGCTTCGAAAGTGGTGAAATTATCACCGAATCCATTGGTCACCAACGGCCAGCCGGTATGCAGGGCTTTGTGTTCAATACTCGCAAGGCCATTTTCAGTGACCCCAGAGTGCGCAAAGCACTGACCTACGCGTTCGATTTTGAATGGGCCAACCGAAACTTGTTTTATGACCAGTACACCCGTAGCGACAGCTATTTCGCCAACAGTGATTTGGCGTCTTATGGTTTGCCTGAGGGCCGCGAACTGGACATTCTTGAGCCCTATCGCGATTCATTGCCGCCTAGGGTATTCAACCAAATTTATGAGCCTCCGGTGACCGACGGCCAACAAGGTTTGCGAGCCAATCTCAAGATTGCATTGGAGGAACTGCGTGCTGCCGGCTACAGCATCCAAAACGGTAAAATGGTACACAGCGAAACAGGTGAAACCCTGGCCTTTGAGGTGCTGTTGTTTCAGAAAACATTTGAGCGAGTGGTATTGCCGTTCAAAAACAACCTGGCACGCTTAGGCGTAGACGTTACCGTGCGCCTGGTAGACAGCAATCAGTATGTGCAGCGGGTTCGTTCGTTTGATTACGACATGACCACCCAGGTATTTGGCCAGTCTGACTCCCCCGGCAACGAGCAGCGCGACTACTGGCATTCCACCAGCGTAGACGTAAACGGCTCACGCAATTACGTTGGCGTGAATAACCCGGTAGTCGATGCACTGATCGAGCAAGTGATTCAAGCGCCCGACCGCGAAGAACTGGTATACCGCACCCGCGCCCTGGACCGAGTTTTGTTAAACAACTATTATGTGGTGCCACACTGGTATTTAGCCAGTGACCGAGTGGCCTACTGGTCCTACCTCAAACACCCGGGACACGCTGCCAAAAACGGCGTCGACATCAACAATTGGTGGGTAGAACGCTAAATGGGCGTTTACATTCTGCGCCGGCTGGCGCTGATTATTCCCACTCTGATCGGCATTATGCTGCTCAACTTCGTCATTGTTCAGGCAGCCCCGGGCGGCCCGATTGAACAAATGATTGCCCAAATGCAGGGCCATGGTGGCAACACTCTGGCCCGTGCCGGAGGCGGCGACAGCAGCGGCGAAGTCGTCACCAGCAACGATAGCCGGGGCAGCCGAGGCATTCCAGACGAATTATTAAAGGAAATCGAAGTCATGTACGGCTTCGACAAGCCCGCCCACGAGCGCTTTTTCAAAATGCTCAAGGATTACGCCACTCTCGATTTCGGCGACTCGTTTTTTCGTGACAAAAGCGTGCTGGAGCTGATTTTGGACAAAATGCCGGTGTCTATTTCCCTCGGGCTCTGGTCCACGTTAATTATCTATCTGATTTCGATTCCTCTGGGCATTCGCAAGGCAGTCAGTGACGGCTCACGCTTTGATGTATGGAGCAGTTCAGCGATTGTGATTGGCTACGCCATTCCCGGCTTTCTGTTCGCCATATTGCTGATCGTACTGTTTGCCGGCGGTAGCTACTATGACTGGTTCCCCCTGCGCGGGCTTACCTCCAGCAATTTCGACGAAATGACCTGGTATCAGCAGGTGGGCGACTATTTCTGGCACTTGGTGCTGCCGGTGACAGCCAATGTCATTGGCGGTTTTGCCACGCTCACCCTACTCACCAAAAACTCGTTTATGGATGAAATCGGCAAGCACTACGTGGTCACTGCCCGCGCAAAAGGCCTGGAAGAAAAACAGGTGCTGTACGGCCACGTTTTCCGCAACGCCATGCTCATTGTGATCGCCAGTCTGCCCGGGGTTCTGGTGTCGCTGTTTTTCACCGGATCCTTGCTGATCGAGGTTATCTTCTCCCTCGACGGCCTTGGGCTACTGGGCTTTGAAGCGGCCCTGAACCGGGATTACCCGGTGATATTTGGCACCCTTTTCATATTCACTCTGATGGGCCTGTTGCTGAAGCTGATCAGCGACATCACCTACGTATTGGTAGACCCGCGCATCGATTTCGAAAGCCGGGAAGGTGCCTGACCCGTGGCAACTTTGACCTCATTATTCCCAAAGCTAACCCCCATACAGAAGCGCAGGCTCGCTAACTTCCGCGCCAATGGTCGCGGTTTTTGGTCGCTGTGGCTGTTTTTGCTGCTGTTCGGACTGGCCCTGATGGCAGAGGTCATTGCCAACGATTCGCCGCTGCTGGTGTCGTATCAGGGCCAGTTGTACGCCCCGGTTGTTCAGGATGTTCCGGAGGAAACCTTTGGCGGTTTTCTGCCTACCACTGCAGATTACCGAGACCCGTTTATCGCTGATGAAATCAACGCTAACGGCTGGATGCTGTGGCCACCCATCCGCTTCAGTTACAACACCATCAATTATAATCTGGACGTGCCTTCACCGGCGCCGCCCAGCGCCGAAAACTGGCTAGGAACAGACGACCAGGGCCGCGATGTTGCCGCCCGGGTTATTTACGGCTTCCGTATTTCCGTGTTGTTCGGGCTGATTCTAACCCTGGCCAGCTGCGTAGTGGGCGTTGCTGTAGGCGCACTGCAAGGTTTTTACGGCGGTAAAGTGGACCTGTTCGGCCAGCGTTTTATCGAGATCTGGTCCGGCCTGCCGGTGCTCTACTTGCTGATTATTCTATCTGGCATTGTGCAGCCAAATTTCTGGTGGCTGCTGGGCATTATGCTGCTGTTCAGCTGGATGGGGCTAGTGGATGTGGTGCGTGCCGAATTTTTGCGCGCGCGTAATTTTGAATATGTGAAGGCGGCAAGAGCATTGGGGCTCGATAACCGAAAAATCATGTTCCGCCATATTCTGCCCAACGCCATGGTGGCCACCCTTACCTTTTTACCGTTTATATTAACCGGCGCCATTACCGGGCTGACCTCGCTGGATTTTCTGGGCTTTGGCCTGCCTTCCGGTTCGCCGTCACTGGGCGAACTGATTGCTCAGGGCAAAGCCAATCTTCATGCCCCCTGGCTAGGCATCTCGGCGTTCGTATCCCTGTCGGTGATGCTGACTTTGCTGGTGTTTGTCGGCGAAGCGGTTCGCGATGCTTTTGACCCGAGGAAAAACTGATATGGCGGGTCAAAAAACACAGCCGTTATTATCCATTAATGACCTGTCCATCAGCTTTAACGGCCAGCCG
>JBALXR010000045.1:0-15377 GCA_036960525.1 Marinobacter sp. | reverse complement strand
CCACTGGTGCGAGGCCTGGATATTCAGGTACACGCCGGAGAAACCCTGGCCTTGGTCGGTGAAAGTGGTTCTGGCAAATCCATTTCGGCGCTGTCTGTGCTGCGCCTGTTGGACGCCCGCCATGTTAGTTACCCCAGCGGCCAAATTCTGTTCCACGGTGAAGACCTGCTAAAAGCCCCGGAAAACCGCCTGCGCCAGGTGCGTGGGCGTCAGATTAGCATGATTTTTCAGGAGCCGATGACCTCGCTGAACCCACTGCACACCGTGGAAAAACAAATCAGCGAAACGCTGGCCTTACACAAAGGCCTGCGCGGTGACCAGGCTCAGGCCCGCTGCCTGGAGCTGCTGCAATTGGTCGGTATAGACGATCCGAAAAGTCGCCTGGCCAGCTACCCGCATCAGTTGTCTGGCGGGCAGAAACAGCGGGTGATGATCGCTATGGCGCTGGCCAACGAGCCGGAACTGTTGATCGCTGACGAGCCGACCACCGCGCTGGACGTAACCGTGCAAAAGCAGGTGCTGGAACTTTTGCAGCAATTGCAGAAAAAACTGGGCATGGCCATTTTGCTGATCACCCACAATCTGACCATTGTTCGCCGCTACGCCGACCGGGTAGTGGTGATGGAACAAGGCCAGTTAGTGGAACAGGCCGCGGTTGAAACTCTGTTTACAACGCCACAGCACCCATACACCAAACGCCTGCTAGACGCCGAACCGCCCGAATCACCGCCCGCCAGACCCGACACTGAGAATGCAACGCTGCTGCTGCGAGTTCGTGATTTGAACGTGCGCTTTACCACGGAAAAAACCCTGCTAGGGCGCGTAAAATCCGGTTTCCATGCGGTACAAAACGTTAATTTTGAGCTGGAACGGGGCCAGACTCTGGGCATTGTAGGCGAAAGCGGCAGCGGCAAAACCACCATCGGCCACGCTCTGCTGAAGCTGACGGCGGCCACCGGTCACATTGATTTGGATGGCCAGCCCTTAGCGAACCTGAACCAAAGACAGTTTCGCCCTTTTCGCAAACGCATTCAGATTGTGTTTCAGGATCCCTTTGGTAGCCTTAGTCCGCGCATGTCGATTGCCGAAATCGTTCAGGAAGGCCTTGAAATTCATACGCCAGATACTCCTGAAGCCCAAGACGCGCTGGTAGTGCAAGCGCTGACGGACGTGGGTTTAAACCCGCAGGATCGCCACCGCTACCCGCACGAATTTTCTGGCGGTCAGCGCCAGCGTGTGGCCATTGCCCGGGCTCTGGTGTTGCAGCCGGATTTGATCATCCTGGACGAACCAACCTCGGCTCTGGATCGAACCGTACAAAAGCAGGTGATTGAGCTGTTACAATCGCTGCAGCGAAAATATGCGCTAAGCTACATTTTCATCAGTCACGACCTGGCGGTGGTTCGGGCACTGAGCCACAAACTGCTGGTATTGCAACATGGCCGAATTGTGGAATACGGCAAAGCCGCCGAAATATTTGCCGCACCTGAAAAGCCGTACACACGGGAGCTGCTGAATGCAGCCTTCTTTTACCAGAAAACTTTAGACGACTAAAATAAGGCTTACGCTCGGCCATCAAACCGGGATAATGCCCGTAAATCTTGGACACAGCGTCATTCGTTAATAAAGCGTAACGCATTAATATAAGGAGAACACCCATGGGAATTCTCAGTGGCAAAAGAGCCCTGATCGTTGGCGTTGCCAGCAAATTGTCGATTGCCTACGGCATCGCTGAAGCGTTCGCCCGCGAAGGCGCCGAACTGGCCTTTACTTACCAGAACGAAAAGCTGCAGCCGCGAGTCGAGAAATTCGCCGCACAATGGGGCAGCACGCTAACCTTCCCTTGCGATGTTGCCAGTGATGACGAAATCAACAACGTGTTCACCGAACTTGGCAAGCACTGGGACAACATCGACATTATTGTTCACGCCGTGGGTTTCGCCCCGGGCCACGAGCTTGACGGCAACTACGTCGACGTGACCACCCGTGAAGGTTTCCGCATTGCCCACGACATCAGCTCATACAGCTTTGTGGCTCTAGCCAAGGGCGCTCGCGGCATGATGCACGAAGGCAGCTCGCTACTGACTCTGAGCTATTTGGGCGCAGAGAAAGTACTGCAGAACTACAACGTTATGGGTCTGGCAAAGGCTTCGCTGGAAGCTAACGTGCGCTACATGGCAGCCAGCCTGGGCCGCGACGGCATTCGCGTTAACGGTATTTCTGCCGGGCCAATCAGAACTCTGGCGGCGTCTGGCATCAAGAGCTTCCGCAAAATGTTGGCCGAAAACGCCAGGCGCGCTCCGCTGCGCCGTAACGTAACCACTGATGAAGTCGGCAACGCCGCCGCTTTCTTGGGTTCCGACCTGTCCAGCGGTATCACTGGCGAAATCATGTACGTTGATGCCGGTTTCAACATCACCGGTATGGGTGAGCTGGAAGACGCAGAGATTTAGAAAATTGATCGATTGGGATCCATTATGCAAAACGCCGGCTTATGCCGGCGTTTTGCATAATTCAGTTCCTTACAAGCGTGATAAAAAGTGACCAAGAGTTGATGCAGGCTAATAGAGTGCAATCAGGCTTTTAGCATGGCCATAGCGACGGCCTCCAGCCATTCCACAGCCTCTGTGCCCCCCGATTCAAGCACACGGCAGCCGGCCAGGTAACCGGTGGGCGGCACTGAAGCATCTGCCAAATCTGCCAGTTCAGGCTTGCACCAGACAATTTCCAACATCAGATGGTAATCCGGCTGGCCTTCGACCAAGTGAATCACGGCCGGTAAAAATGCTCCCACAGGCAACGAACAGGCGCTCCATAACCGCAGCCCAGATGCGGAAAGGTCTTGCACCGGGCAGGCCAGAACCTGTTGCCGGTCGGTGTATTGCACAGACTCGCCGGTTTCAAGATGAATCACCGCTTTGGCCCGAGCGCTAAGGCGATAATCAAAACGATTATCCGAAGCCCGAGCGTCATTCACCAGGCCAAAGGTATAGTCCTTGTCAGCCACTGTAGTGCCCTCCCCGTATGCGTCCCACAACATCGCTCAGCGTGTCGTCAAAATTCACTCCGCTGTCCAGCACTCGAATCTTTTCGGCCGCAATGTGCTCGGCCAGCTCCTGTTCCTGAAACTCACGCTGATTCAACCCCAAACGATCTACAAACACCATTTTGTGGCGGGTAATCAAGCGTATGGCCAGCTTCATGCGTTCAACGCCGGCAGAGCGAATTGAAGGGTCAAGAATTACAATCCAGTGCCCGGAATTCAACCCGAAAACTTGTTTTTCAGCCATTCGCAGGCGCTGCTGCCAAGCCATTTCTTCTTGCACCTTCGCCTTCGCAAGGCGTTGATTTTCTGTCTGGCACCGCAGGCGCTCCGCTTCTGCCTGGCGCGCTGCCAGTTGTTGCTGATCCTGCTCTTCTCGCTGCTGCCGCTCGCGGCGCAACGCCTCTGCCCGGGCGTTCGCTGCGACGGCCGCGGCGGCCCGCTCGCGCCCCTGTTGTGCCGCTGCCGCAACCAGTACCACCAGTGTCTGCTGCAATACATGGCTGAAGGCCACACTGTCTTGCAAGGGTCTGATTTCGCCCCGCTCCCGCTGCGCACAAAACTGACTAAAGTCCTGGAAGCCCAACTTTACACCTGCGCTGTTGGTCCACAGAATTTCGGCGGTATCAGGCAGCAAAGCGAAAAAATAGCGGCGCTGCTCTGCGCCATCCCGGCTCATGACGTACCAGCGCTCGGAGGCCGCATCTATGTCGGAAGCCGGCGGGGCTTTCAAGCCCAACCAGTGCAAGTCAGCCGCTATAGCACCTATGCATGCATCTGTAGAGTGTAGCTCGCAGTTGCTGCTGTCCCGCATGCGCTCCATCATCGCCAGCTGAATGTCGTAAAGGGTATTGGCTGACAGCGCCATATCCATAATGCGCTGCCACACTTCCATCAACCGGTCCGTCATCTGTTCGCCCACTTGGTACAAGCGGTCACGCTGGCCGTCAGACAGCGCAGGGTCACCAAGCCAAACCAGCCATTCCAACAGTTTGCGGCCGTGGCGGAAATCGCTGCCGTCAATACCGCCATCGCGGAGTGCGCGAGTTAACAGTGGCAACCAGTACTTTTCAATAAACTCGTTAAATGCGGCGGGCAAGCGCCGGCCCTGCAGCGCCCGGCTAACCAGCGCCCGTGCGGTCTGGTCGGCATAGCGCTGGCGGGCCGCACCCTGTTCCGTGGTCAGCAGTCGATCATGTAAATGGTTGGTTTGAGCTTTCTGACGGCGGGTCAGTTCGCTCCAGCGCTGAAAAAAATCATCCGCACTTGCACTTTTTTTCTGCGCAAATGCCTCTGTTATGGCGACTGTCATGTCGTCCAACTGGTCGGCCAGCACCCGCGCCGAGCGCCCCGTGCCGGGGCTCCAGCCACGCCAATACTGCAAGCTGTCAAACGCAGCCAACAAGTTGTCACTGAAGGCCGCCGAACCCTTTTCACCCAGTTGCCAGGCTAAATAAAAACGTGTGCGAGCCAAGAGGCTGGCCAGTTCCAAATGAAAGCCACTGCTGGTCAGAAAAACATCCATCAACCGATCAGAAAGGTAGGCTGCATTAACCTGCCGCACATTGAACACGCCGCTTTCGGCACTGATCAAGTCGTTCACCCTGGCATCGCTTTGTTTTTGCCAGAACTGTGCCATCAACGCGCGCCACGCATCGGCTGAAGTGTCGCAGTCGCCACTTACCGGATACGGCAAATCCGGCACTCGAATACTGCTAAGCACCTGTTCCGTTTCACAGTAATCTGTAGCCTTGGCCTGACTGGCCAGTGGCTGTAGCGGCTTTAAAGACATGGATCTCCCGCTTGCAAGAGCGTTGAAAAGACCGGATAAATAACGCAGTATAACGGACTCGGCGAGGCTTTACAGAAAACCTCCGGTGCTCTTATCAGGGAATAATCATAACTATGTCAGGCACAAAATTAGAGAACCTGAACGTGGCGAGCCAGGAAACACTGATGCCGCCTGAAACACTTAAGCAAGATCTGCCGCTTACAGACAAAGCAGCCGCCACCGTGGCAAAAGGTCGACAGGATATATACAACATTATCGACGGCACTGATCACCGGCTGTTTCTGGTGTTAGGCCCCTGCTCCATCCACGATGTTGATGCCGCCCTGGATTATGCCCGGCGCCTGAAAAAGCTGGCTGACGAAGTAAGCGATACACTGCTGATTGTAATGCGGGTCTATTTTGAAAAACCGCGCACTACCGTGGGCTGGAAAGGCCTGATTAACGATCCCAGGCTGGACGACACCTTTGATATTCAGCAGGGCCTCCACATCGGCCGCAAACTGCTTATTGATATTAGCGAACTGGGCCTGCCCACGGCCACCGAGGCGCTAGACCCCATTTCCCCACAGTATCTGCAAGACGCGATTTCCTGGTCGGCCATTGGCGCTCGCACCACCGAATCGCAAACTCACCGGGAAATGAGCAGTGGCTTGTCTATGGCTATTGGCTTTAAAAATGGCACCGATGGCAATCTCGACGTTGCCGTAAACGCCATGAAATCCGTGTCTCACCCCCACAGTTTTCTGGGAATAAACCAGCAAGGCCAGGTTGCCATTATTCGTACCCGGGGTAACAACTACGGCCACGTGGTTCTGCGCGGCGGTGGTGGCAAACCCAATTATGATTCGGTCAACGTTGCCCTGTGCGAACAAGCTCTTGAGAAGTCTGGCCTACGAAAAGCCATCATGGTGGACTGTAGCCACGCCAACTCCAGCAAAGACCCTGCTATTCAACCCTTAGTAATGAACGACGTGTGTAACCAGATTCTGGAAGGCAACACTTCAATCCAGAGCCTGATGATTGAAAGCAACATCAACTGGGGCAATCAGTCTATCCCGCAAAATCTGGCAGACCTGAAGTATGGCGTATCGGTTACCGATGCCTGTATTGACTGGGAAACCACCGAAAAAGCAGTTCGCGACATGCGTAACAAGCTCAAAGATGTACTGCAGAAACGCGCCAAGACTTAAGGACTAAGCAATACAGGGACAGATTTGAAATCTGTCCCTGTATTGCTTGGTTTTGGTTTGAGTCAGCCCATCTTGTCCAAGCCACGCATATACGGTTTTAGAACATCTGGCACCGTAATGCTACCGTCTTCCTGCTGATAGTTTTCCATCACCGCAATCAAAGCACGGCCAACGGCCAGGCCCGAGCCGTTGAGGGTGTGCACCGGCTCTGGCTTGCCGGTTTCAGGGTTGCGCCAGCGCGCCTGCATGCGGCGCGCTTGAAAGTCCCGGGTGTTGGAGCAGGAAGAAATCTCGCGGAACTTCTGCTGTCCCGGTAGCCATACCTCCAGATCGTAAGTCCGAGCAGCGGAAAAGCCCATATCACCGCCGCACAAGGCCATGGTGCGGTACGGCAGTTCCAGAAGCTGCAATACTTTTTCAGCGTGGCCGGTCAATGCATCCAGCGCAGCGTCGGAGTCTTCAGGCCGCACAACCTGCACCAGCTCTACCTTGTCGAACTGGTGCTGCCGAATCATGCCGCGGGTATCACGGCCGTAAGAGCCAGCTTCACTGCGGAAACAAGGCGTATGGCACACCAGTTTCAGCGGCAATTCAGCCGCGTCTAAAATGCTGTTGGCGACCAGATTGGTTGCCGGCACTTCCGCTGTCGGGATCAGGTACAGCGGCTTTTCACTGTCTACACGGAACAGGTCTTCTTCAAATTTTGGCAGTTGGCCGGTGCCAAACAGTGCTTCGGCGTTCACCAGATAAGGCACGTAAGCTTCGGTGTAGCCGTGCTCTTCGGTGTGCAAGTCCAACATGAACTGCGCCAATGCGCGATGCAGCCGGGCCACTTGGCCGCGCATCACCACAAAACGCGAGTGCGCCAGATTCGTCGCCGTTTCAAAGTCCATTCCGTTCAGGGCTTCGCCTAGCGCAACGTGGTCTTGCGGCTCAAACGAAAACACGCGAGGTGTGCCCCAGGTGCGAAGCTCAACGTTATCAGCCTCGTCTTTACCCGCGGTTACGCCTTCGTCTGGCACATTGGGAATACCGGCAAAAAAGTGATTCAGTTCTTCCTGCAATTCGCGCAGCTGGTCTTCAGCTTCCGATTTACGCGCTTTCAGGTCGTCTACTTCATCCAGCAACGGCTGTATGTCTTCACCCGACGCTTTGGCTTTGCCGATGGACTTGGATTTTTTATTCTGCTCGCTTTGCAGGGTCTCGGTCCGCACTTGAAGGCCACGGCGGCGCTCTTCCAGTTGCTCAAAGGTGGCGGTATCAAAGGTGAAATTTTTGATAGCCAAACGGCGGGCAATGTCTTCGGTTTGGCTGCGGACGCGTTTTGGGTCGAGCATGATTATCCTGACTGGTCGGTTTAACAATGATTTTATGTAAGGCCGCCATTATACCGTCACGGCAGCGCGTGGCCAGTGCTTCAGCCACAGGCCGCCCTGATAGAAAGCCCAGTAGCTTCAGCTATAGCGTTTGCGCGGGCTGGCGTCGTTCAGTTGGTCCAGGCGTTGGCGTTTTTCAGCGAGTTTGATTTCCAGGCCGCGGGCCACCGGCTGATAATACCGGCGATCGCTGATGGCTTCAGGCAAGTAACCTTCACCGGCCGCAAAGGCGTCGGGCTCGTCATGAGCGTAACGATAGGACTCGCCGTGACCCATGGACTTCATCAATTTGGTCGGTGCGTTGCGCAGGTGTACCGGTACTTCGAAATCTTTATCTTGGCGGATGTCAGCCATACACTGGTTGAAGGCCTTATAAACTGCGTTGCTTTTTGGCGCCATGGCCAGGTAAATCACCGCTTGCGCCAGCGCCAGCTCACCTTCGGGTGAACCCAGGCGCTCCTGGGTATCCCAGGCTTCCAGAGTCAGCTGCAGCGCCCTGGGGTCGGCGTTGCCTATGTCTTCGCTGGCAATGCGCACCAGCCGGCGAGCTACGTACAGCGGGTCGCAGCCGCCGTCGAGCATACGGCACATCCAATAAAGCGAGCCGTCCGGATCAGACCCCCTCACCGACTTGTGCAACGCCGAAATCTGGTCGTAGAACACATCGCCGCCTTTATCGAAGCGACGCAGACTGGTTTGCATCACCAGCTCAAGCTGAGCTTCGCTAACGCTATCGACACCATCAGCGTCTGGCTCCGCCAGATCGGCAGCCACTTCAAGAATGTTCAGTGCCCTGCGGGCATCGCCGCTGGCGGCACTGGCTATCGTCGCCAGCACGTCCTCGGCTACCCGCAGGCGGCCACCAAAGCCCTCTTCGGCGTTTAACGCGCGGATAAGAAGGCGCTGAATATCGTCGTCTTCCAGGTTTTTCAATACGTAAACCCGGGTGCGGGACAGCAACGCGCTGTTTAACTCGAAAGAGGGGTTTTCGGTGGTAGCACCCACAAAAATAAAGGTACCGTCTTCAATGTGCGGTAAAAAGGCGTCTTGCTGGCTTTTGTTGAAGCGGTGAACCTCGTCCACAAACAGCAAGGTGTCTTGGCCGCTGCCCTGCTTGCGTGCCCGCGCGCGCTCAACGGCCGCGCGTATGTCTTTTACCCCGCTGAGTACCGCAGAAACGCTCTCAAAGGCCAGGTCACTCACGTTAGCCAGCAATTGGGCGAAGGTGGTTTTGCCAACCCCGGGAGGGCCCCACAAAATCATTGAATGCAGTTGACCCTGCTCTACCGCCCGCCGCAGCGGTTTGCCGGGCCCAACCAGGTGGGGCTGACCCACGTAGTCTGCCAGCTGAGCTGGCCGCATGCGTGCGGCCAAAGGGCGAAATCCGCCGCTGCTGGCGAACAGGCTATCTTGCATCAGCTACCGTCACGGATAATATCCACACCGGCCGGGTAGTCCGGCTTGAATACCGACGCGGCTATATCCGCGTTCAGTACAATGTCATCAAAGCTCAGAATACTGATTTGCGACAGGGAATCTTCCATTCGCATTTCCTGCAACTGCCCATCAAAAAACGACATCCGCAACGCAACGAACAGTGAATCCGGGCTTTTCGGCGTTAGCGTAAATTCGCGGATGTTATCGCCTACCCTGCGGGTAGAGACGTCATAGGTTTCCG
Organism: Marinobacter sp.; assembly: GCA_036960525.1. Taxonomy (GTDB): domain Bacteria; phylum Pseudomonadota; class Gammaproteobacteria; order Pseudomonadales; family Oleiphilaceae; genus Marinobacter. Next base: position 6,298 of record JBALXR010000045.1, on the reverse strand, counting down.
CCAGGTTGTCCACCTCTCCGCTCAACAGCAAAGCCGGCGTGGCCTGCACATCGCTGTTTAACTTGTGCACGGTAACCTGCTCCAGGTCTGGATCGTACACCGAGACTTCATCGCCGTTACTGACAATGTACTGGGCCATAGGCGCTTTGCTTTCCCAGTAAAATAATCCCGGACGCTTGGCTTTCATAGAGCCGCGGCTTTCCTGAATGCGTTCACCGCCGTTGCCCACCACAATCTGGATGAAGTCAGCCTGGTATGTCTGGTAACCCCTCAACAACGCAGCCAGTTGAGTCGCCGCGTCTTTCTGAAGTGTCGCTTCACTGACAGCCGCCGTTGCAGCGCTGGTCAGAATCATTGCAAACAGCGCTGTAGCCAGCTGTTTCAAAACACCCTTTGTGCTTTTGTTCGCCATACTGCCTGCTCCTGAACACTAGTTCCGTGGAGGCGGCGGAGCCAATACTTCCCGCGCGCCATTGTGGCCTGCCGAACTGACAACCCCCGAAGCTTCCATTGCTTCGACCAGGTTGGCGGCACGGTTATAGCCAATCTTTAATTTACGTTGAACCGACGATATCGACACCCGGCGGCCTTCTGTCACGAACGCCACGGCTTCATCAAACAAGGTATCCATTTCGCTGTCATCGTCGTTCAAGCTGGGTACACCAGGCAAATTTTCGCCTTCGGCACCATTAAGAACGTCATCTATGTATACCGGCGCGCCTCGGGCTTTCCAGGCACTGACCACCCGGTGCACTTCATCGTCGTCGACAAACGCGCCGTGAACCCGCACAGGCAAGCCAGATCCCGGCGGCAAGTACAGCATATCGCCGTGACCCAGCAGCTGCTCCGCACCGCCTTGGTCGAGCACGGTACGGGAGTCAATTTTTGACGACACCTGAAACGAGATGCGGGTGGGAATGTTAGCTTTTATCAACCCGGTGATAACATCTACAGACGGCCGTTGGGTAGCCAGAATCAGGTGAATACCGGCGGCGCGAGCTTTCTGCGCAATTCGTGCGATAAGCTCTTCCACTTTTTTGCCAACAATCATGATCATGTCGGCAAATTCGTCAATCACCACCACAATAGAGGGCAATGGTTCCAGTTCCGGCCGTTGCTGCTCGTCGTTATCCAGGTATTCGTCAGGCTTCCAAAACGGGTCGCGCAAGGGCTCACCGGCCTCCGCCGCCTCTTTTACCTTACGGTTGTAACCGGCCAGGTTACGCACGCCCAAGGTGGCCAGAAGGCGATAACGCCGCTCCATTTCAGCCACACACCAGCGCAGTGCATTAGCCGCTTCTTTCATGTCTGTGACCACAGGTGCCAGCAGGTGGGGAATGCCGTCGTAGATGCTCAGTTCCAGCATCTTCGGGTCCACCATAATAAAGCGCACTTCTTCCGGCCCGGCTTTCAGCAGCATGCTCAGCAGCATGGCGTTCACCCCGACCGATTTACCGGAACCGGTGGTGCCGGCCACCAGCAAGTGGGGCATTTTCGCAAGATTGGCCACTATTGGATTGCCGCCTATGTCATTGCCCAGCGCCATGGTCAGCGCAGAGGTAGATTCAGCAAACACCCGTGAACTCAACACTTCGCTCAACCGCACCATCTGGCGATATTCGTTGGGAATTTCAATGCCCACCACGGATTTCCCGGGAATCACTTCAACCACCCGCACGCTCAGCACCGCCAGGGAACGCGCCAGGTCTTTCGCCAGGTTGGAAATTTTGCTCACCTTAACGCCCGCGGCCGGTTTGATCTCGAAACGAGTAATCACCGGGCCCGGATTCACCTCAACCACCTCTACGGTGACCCCAAAGTCGGCCAGCTTTTCTTCCAGCAACCGCGACATATGCTGCAGGGATTCTTCGGTGTAACCTTTTTCCTGCTGCTCCTCGGGCGGATCTAACAGCGTGATCGGTGGAATCGGGCTTTCGATATCTTCCAGCAGCGAGGATTGTTTGCCGGCTCCATTACTGTCGGCGGGCTTGCCCTGATCGTCTTTTTTGAACGGCGCGATCTTGAATGAACGGCCAGTGTCTTGAGAGCTGCTTTGTGCCACGCTATCGGCGGAACTCGATGATGAAGACGCGGCTTTGCGAACTGGCGGCCGCGATGCAGGCGCGGGCCTACTGCTTTTGGAATCGTTATAATCGCTGTGCGCGCCCTCGTCATGGGCGCTAAAGCTTTCAATGCGCGCCGGCTCATCGTCTGAATCGGCGCTCAGATCAAAGTAGTCGCCGGAGTCATCGCTGTATTCCGTTTCAAATTGGCCGCGACGGCCGAACCCCGGAATACGCTGCCACCAGCGCACTCGTTCAACCGCTCTGTCCGCGCGAATTTCGTTATCAAACTGATCTGAAGACCTGCTTTCAACCCTATGATTCAAAAGTTTTGTCTGATAATTTTCAGCGGTTTCTTCAGCGGTCTTCTCGGCATAGCCCCTTGCGGAACGGCTCTTTCTTAACCCATCTTGTATTCGTGTGCCAACTGTCAGCGCCATGCCGCCCAACTGGTCCATCAGCCAGAACCAGGAAAGCCCGGTGGTAACCGTTAGCGCAAACAAGAATATGGCAATCAATACCAAAGTGGTGGCCGGCAGGTTAAAGAACCGCACCATAGCATCTGCTACAGCTACGCCCATCACGCCGCCGGAAGATTCACCCAGACCAAAAAGAGAGTAAAGCGACAACAGACTGGTGGCCGACAGTAGAATCAGAATAAACCCACCAAAGCGCACCATTAACAGAGGCCAGTGGACATCTTGGGAACGATTGCGAAGGCGAATCAGCAGCAGTGCGTAACCTGCCACCATGGCTGGAAACAGCCAGGCCACGTAACCGAAGAAATTGCGCAACAAGCTGGCCAGCCAGGCTCCGCTGCGGCCGGCGTAATTCAGTACTTGAGCGTCATGGCCCACACTGGCCCAACCGGGGTCATTGGTGTGAAAGCTGAACAGCGCCATGCATAAATAAATCGCCAGGGCAATGAGCGCAATAACGGCGCCCTCGCGGGCACCTTGGGCCAGCAGCTTGCGAAAACGCAGCTGTTTATCAGTCAGCGGTTGGGCCGATGTGTCTTTTGCTTTTGCGCTTGCTGCCATGAATGCTCAGATGTTGCCATGACCGGGGTTCTGAAGGGCCTGAAAACCCCGGTCAAGATCGGCTTTCAGGTCGTCAATGGCTTCAATGCCTACCGACAGGCGAATCAAGTTTTCACTGATTCCGGCCTGTTCTTTGTCTTCGGGCGACAATCGCCCATGAGTCGTTGTTGCAGGGTGGGTGATGGTAGTCTTCACATCGCCGAGGTTAGCAGTAATAGACACCATCCGAGTGGCGTCAATAAAGCGCCAGGCCTCTTCCCTGCCCCCTTTTACCCGAAACGACAATACCCCGCCAAAGGCCTTTTGCTGGCGTTTGGCCAGTTCATAATGCGGATGCTGTGGTAGGCCGGTATAAAAAACCGTTTCCACCGCGCTCTGCTGCTGCAGCCATTGGGCCAACTCTAACGCATTGTCACAGTGGGCTCGCATACGAATTGGTAAGGTTTCCAAGCCCTTCATGAACACCCAGGCGTTGAACGGGCTCATGGTTGGACCTGTTGCCCGCAAAAACACGAATATTTCTTCCAGCAGCGCGTGGGGGCCTACAACAACCCCGCCTATGCAACGGCCCTGGCCGTCCAGATATTTGGTGGCGGAGTGGGTTACCAAGTCTGCGCCCAACGCTAACGGCTGCTGAAGCACCGGGGTGCAAAAACAGTTGTCAACGACTAACAGCGCATCATGGGCGTGGGCCAGATCGGCCATCTTGCGAATGTCTGCCACTTCGCACAACGGGTTAGACGGCGTTTCCAGGAACAACATCCGGGTATTGGGCCGAATAGCCGCTGCCCAGCCGGCTTCGTCTGTCAGTTTTACAAAGGTGGTTTCAACACCAAATTTGCTTAGGTATTTTTGAAACAACGAATTCACCGTGCCGAATACGTCCCGCGAACACACCACATGGTCACCGGCCTTCAGCAGCGCCATGCAAGTGCTGGTAATAGCAGCCATACCCGAAGCCATTGCCACCGCCCGCTCGCCCCCTTCCATCGCCGCAATGCGATTTTCGAAGGCGGTCACCGTGGGATTGGTAAAACGCGAATAAATATTACCGGGCTCTTCACCGGCAAAACGCGCGGCCGCTTGCGCTGCGCTTGCGTAAACGAAGCTGGATGTAGGAAATATAGCGTCGCTGTGCTCCAGCTGACCGGTGCGAACCTGCCCCGCGCGCACCGCCAGGGTATCGCCAGACATGCCGTCCAGGTCTGATTCTGGTATCAAAACCGATTCTTCGCGGCAAAATGTCATCGTTTTCTCCTGATCATGATTTTCTACTGGGCATGGAATTCTTGTGCGGTCTAAAGTATCAGTCTTCGTCGTTATGCATGTCTATACTGCCGTTTTCGGTATCGTTCTTCACTGTGCCGGAGCGGGTTGCATCGTTACGCTGGCCATCCAGGCGATCCAGATAGGCACGATCAATATCACCGGTTACGTATTCACCGGTAAAAACCGAGCATTCCCAGCCATCAATGTCACTATTAACATCGCTAACAGAGGTAATCAAATCTTCCAGGTTCTGATACAGCAACCAGTCGGCGCCGATCAATTCCCGGATTTCTTCCACCGTGCGATCGTGAGCAATCAGTTCTTTAGCAGACGGCATATCAATGCCGTACACGTTGGGATAACGCACCGGGGGCGCGGCCGAGGCGAAATACACTTTGCGGGCTCCGGCATCGCGGGCCATCTGCACAATTTCCTTGCAGGTGGTACCGCGCACAATAGAATCGTCAACCAGCATCACGTTCTTGCCGCGGAACTCCAGATCAATGGGGTTTAGCTTCTGGCGTACCGATTTCTTGCGCATGGTCTGACCAGGCATGATGAACGTGCGGCCGATGTAGCGGTTCTTGATAAAGCCTTCGCGAAACTTCACGCCTAGACGGTGGGCCATCTGCATAGCCGAGGTGCGGCTGGTGTCTGGTATCGGCATAACCACGTCGATATCGTGACCGGCGAAATCCTTCAGCACTTTATCCGCCAGAGTTTCACCCATGCGCAAGCGCGCTTTATAAACCGAGACTTTGTCCATAATGGAGTCCGGGCGGGCAAAGTACACATGTTCGAAAATACAGGGATAAAGTTTTGGCTGTTTAGCGCACTGCTCACTGTGAAAGGTGCCGTCGGTTTCAATGTACACCGCTTCACCCGGCGCAATGTCGCGCACCAGGGTGAAACCGGCGGCGGCCAGGGCCACACTTTCAGACGCAATCATGTATTCCTTGCGGCCGTCACTGGCCAAACGCATGCCGTAACAGATTGGACGAATGCCATTGGGATCGCGGAAACCGACAATGCCGTAGCCGGTAACCATCGCAATAACTGCGTAAGCACCGCGGCAGCGTTCGTGTACGGAGCGCACAGCGGCAAAAACATCGTCTTTGGTCGGGTCGAGCTTGCCCAGCTTCTGAAGCTCGTGAGCGAACACGTTCAACAGCACTTCCGAATCGGAATTAGTGTTAATGTGGCGTAGATCGGTACGAAACAAATCGGTGCTGAGCTCGTCAGAATTTGTCAGATTACCATTGTGGGCCAATGTAATGCCGTAGGGGCTGTTGACGTAAAACGGCTGAGCCTCGGCTGAGCTCGCGCTGCCGGCGGTAGGGTAGCGAACGTGACCAATACCGACGTTGCCCACCAACCGGTGCATGTGGCGGGTATGGAATACATCGCGCACCAGACCGTTGTCTTTACGCAGGTAAAAACGGTCGTCTTCGAAGGTAACAATACCTGCTGCGTCTTGGCCCCGATGCTGAAGAACGGTCAACGCATCATAAAGCAGCTGGTTCACGTGGGAAGTGCTGACGATACCGACGATGCCACACATGGAATAGAGATTCTCCGAGTGTTAAAACTGAATGAAAGCCACGCCAGGCAGATTGCCTGATATAGCGCCTGGCGTTTGAATAACCAAGATTACTAGACGCCTTCCCCCTCGCTTTGGGGGGTAAGGAATCCGGAAAGCTCATCACCAAAGGTACGACGGGACCAGTCCTCTAACACCGACAACCGGTCAATCATCAGCGATTCTTGCCACCAGGTATCTTGAGACACCGGTGTGTAACGCAACAAAGCAATGCCCACCACCACCACCAACACCCCACGCAACAAGCCAAAGCCCATACCCAACACCCTGTCGGTACCGGACAAGCCTGTGGCACGCACCAGCTGTCCGACAATGCCGTTAATGAT
>JBALXR010000044.1:0-24695 GCA_036960525.1 Marinobacter sp. | reverse complement strand
CCGGAAATGGTGTCCAGATCGCCACTGGCATCAACGTAACCGCTCATCGCACCTGCGCGATACAGGTAGTTGCTAGCGCCGTCGGTGTAGCTCAGTGAGCCCTGAACAGTGATCATGTCTGACAGGGCCATGTTAGCTGCAACAAATGTTGCATAACCAAAGGCGCTGTCGTCAGCTATTCCGGTGTCATAGCTCAGCTGCTGCGCTAAAACGGCTGCAGAGTAGTTCAGGCCGCCGGCTGAATCTTCAATGCGAGCGACCAGAGCTGGCATGCCGTCTTTCTTTTCGGCAGTACTTGCGGCAGGAAACTTAATCGAGTTCTGCGGCTGTTCGGCAGAGATCGACAGGGGGCCGGTTGTGTAACGTAGCTGCGCAGTGCGGCTCTGGTAGCCTGCAGCGCCTGGGAGGGAGTCAAAGTCCAGAGTGCCGGTGTTGCCTACGAAACTGGTAAAGTTGGACCAGGTTTGACCCGCCAGAATGCCTTTGTATGAACCATAGGCATGACGAAGGCGTACTGAACCACCGCCGTTGCCGCGGAAATCGCCCTCAATGTTGACTGTTACGCCTTCCGGGCTGGTTGTTTTGATACCAATCCTGCTTTGAAAAGCGTCGGCACCGAAGCTGCCGGTTGCTTCGTTATCTTCAGCAGCGCCGACATTGATTGCGTTGTAATCAAACGAACGGGTAGACGATGAAACGTCCTCATCAATATCGTAACTGGCGTTCAGACGGGCATAACCGTACACGCTGGTGTCCCAGCCGCCGGCGTCGAAGCTTACGGCGCTTGCCGGAACAGCCATACCAAGAACTGCTACTGCAGCCGTCGCACGGATAGCCATTCTCAATTTGTTACTTTGCATTGTTGTTAACTCCAAATATGTATTTATTTATTTATTGTTGTCAGACCCGAGCACTAAGTTAGTTACCATGCGTACATAATTCAATAACTTTTTTTTTTAATTAGACCGTCGTCTATTTTCTTCGGCTGTTCGGGTTCATCCGAAAGTGGCATTTTGGAGAGTATTGTTGCGCTAAATGCGGGGGCGGAGGGCCTTAGCTTTGCGCCTCTAATCCCCCAAAACGGCGATAGAACCCAGCCGCCGGGACAGGCAGTGGGCCAGACGCATTTTCCAGATGGCAAGCCAGGAATTCGTCAGAACGGGCATAGATTGTTATGTAAAGGTTTCGGCACAGCTGCTTTGCGCTGCGACCCTCCCAGTCACTGGGCAATAGCTCATCGGGCAGCAAAGGGTCGCGTAGCAGTATTTTTCGGTATTCGTGAATCAGCAGAAGCCGTGCGGCCAGGCAGTCCCCCGGGGTGAGATTGTCATTATGGTTAAGTTCCCTCCACAGCGGGCGGAATTTTTCGAGGAAGCGTTTGTAACGTAAGCTCAGTTCATCCAGATTCCAGCTTTCTTTCACCTGTCTGCGCAGTGCTTTTGAGTTGCGCGGCTCTATCGGGTGGGTTTGCATCACGATGGTGTCATCAGAGGCGCCCCACTCTTGCAATAACGGGGTTAATTGCTCGGGCTTGAAGCGCGGGTGTTGCATGATGGTCGGTGACAGATTGCCAAAGCCCAGCCATTTGAGTTCCTCGCGCACTTTTAACCGCAGGTCGGGTTCGAGCTGGTTCAGCAAGGCCAGGGACCACCCGCCGTTCCAGTCGTCGTCACCAATGCTGTAAACCTGCTCAAAGGCCTGCCGGAAAAGCCTGAGGCCGTCCCCGGTTATGCTGTAGTAACTGCAGCGACCCACTTTTTCAGCCTGCAACCAGCTTTCTTGCATTAACCGATAAACCGACGTTCTAACCAGGCGCTCGTTAATGCCCATGGGCGCGACCAGCTTCATCAAACTGCCTAACCACACATTACCGCCGCGCGGGTGGATCACATCGCCGTAAATGGTAATGATCAGCGAACCTGCACGTACCGGGCGTTGTTGCTGAAATTCCTGTATCAGACTGGCAAGCTGATTTTTTGCGGACATGTTCTTCTCTTAAAGGATTTTTCCGGCAGCGTTCGGCGCTGACAGAGTGCTTAATATTGCGAGGAATGAACCTTATCTCTCACCGACATGACTGCGTAGTTGATTAATATTCGCGGTACCGACGTTATTCAGGCCATTTTGAACTTCGGCTTTGGGCAGGGCCCGGCCATTTTTACTCGCAACTACGCCCAGCTGAGTATTGGTCTGCCATTTTACCAGTCCCACGGTGTTGCTTCTGACGGTTTTCTTGAACTTGCCCGCATCGCCTTTGCTGGTTCCAGATTCACTGCCGGAATCCGACCCTCAGAAACTGATCATAGAGGCGTATAAAAGCGGATACGAAGCTCGCTGGAACGCTAAGGTGTCCACCTTTGGCGCCTATGCCTATGACGGCTTGATGCTGGCTGTAGCAGCCATCGAAAAAGCCGGTACGACAGATAAGGCAGCGGTGCGCGACGCCCTTGAAACTATTCAGGGCCACGTGGGGTGACAGGCACTTACAACATGTCTGACGATGACCGTAATGGCCTTACTGCCGATTCTTTCCGTATTCTGGAAGTCCAGAATGGTGGCTGGAAGTTGGTCAACTAAACCTTTCTTATCCGTATCGTAGGTTGGCATCCGCCCTTCGGGGCGGTAGCCGGCCGCTGCACGAGCGAACCCGATTATGTTCTCTGAATTTCTGCAGTACCTGTTTATCGGTATCACCATTGGCGCGTCCATTTTTATCCGCGGTCTTGCTCAGTTGGTGTGGGGCAAAAAGTACCACGTTATGCCTAACTTCAGCAGCGATGAACCGATTGAGATATTTGGCGCCGTGCTGAACAGTCAGAGCTTATGGTTGTGGGGGCAGTGCTGTTAGCGGTATCGGTGTATTTCTTTACCCGCACCATGACGGGTAAAGCGATTCTTGCGACCTCCATGAACAAAGACGCCGCCCGCCTGGTGGGTATTCGTACCCAGATGGTGTTCATGGTGTCTGCCCTGTTGGGTTCAATCGCCGGCATTGTGGTTGCTCCTATTACGTTCACTTCCTGCGATATTGGCATCACTGGATTTGCTGGACCAGCTTCAGCACGATATGAGCATCAACGAACAGCAGCCTGATGAAACGCTGTACAACAATATTTTTGACTACGTCCAGCACTTTGCCCGACGTGTTCACAGCTCACCTGCTGAGATTGTGTTGTACCGACTGTTGGGAGAAAAGTCACCGGAAACCAAACCGCTGCTAGACAAGCTTGCTCATGGTTACGTGATTGGTGACCAGAAAATCATCGAGCTGCGTCATCTGTTGATGGTGTGTATGGAGCGCTGGCCCAACGGCCGTGAGGAATTTGGCCATGCGCTGGCACGGTTTACTGAAGCCTTGCGCAAACACATCAAAAAAGAGGAAGGCGTTGTTATCCCGCGGGCGCGCAAGCTCCTCAGCGAGGACGACTGGCGCCTGATTACCGAATTCCGTGACCAGGCCAACGATCCGCTGTTTGGCGAGCGGGTGCGGGATGAGTTCCGGGAGCTGCGGCACCGTATCGTAAGTTACACAGCGGAGCGCCTGGGTGGCTTGGGATTGCGCCACGCTGAACTTGCGCAGCACGCTGCCGAGGAAATACTCACCATTAAGGGCCTGAAGACCTCCTACGGCCAGATTGAAGCACTCCATGGTGTTGATATCGGCATCAACAGCGGTGAGATTGTGTCACTGGTGGGCGCCAACGGTGCGGGCAAGTCCACATTGCTGATGACCATTTCCGGGCTGCAACCGGCATTGTGCAGGTGCCCGAAGGCCGTCAGGTATTCAAAGATCTGAGCGTTGATGGCAAAGCCGAGATTGTTGCTCTTGGACGAGCCCAGCATGGGGTTTGCACCGCTGATTATTGAAAAAATTTTCAACATCATCAAAGAGCTCAAAAACGAAGGCATGACCACCTTTTTGGTAGCGCAGGACGCCTCTCAAACGCTGGCTCTGGCTGACCGTGGCTACGTACTGGAAACCGGCCGCGTGGCGGTGGAAGGCTCTGGCCGGGAATTGCTGAGCAACGAAAAAGTGCGCGAGGCTTATTTGGGTATGTAATGGCGCAAAGGGTTCCACACCTTATAAAAAGGCAGATCAGTCATTTACTGATCTGCCTTTTTTTTGTTTTGGAGGGTAGTTTCGGACGATAGTTTTCGAGAATATTGGCTCTGCTGAGCCAATATTCAAGGCCCTGACCAGCCGGCCAGAATAGGAATATACACGACCATTAGCAGCACGCTGATCAATCCCAGCAAATAAGGGATGATTGCCCGAGTGATGCGCTCCAAGGGCAGCTGCGTGATTGAAGAAGCGACATAAAGGTTGATCGCTACCGGTGGGGTGATCATTCCGATCGCCAATCCAACCACGATAATCAGGCCAAAATGAATCGGGTCAATTCCCAGCTGAATCACCAGCGGCAGCAAAACCGGCGTTAGAATAATCAATGCGCTGGCGGTTTCGAGAAATACACCGGTCAGTAGAATTATGCCCACCACTAACAGCATGATCACGTAAGGGTCGGTAGATATAGAAAGCACCGCTTCAGCAATAGCGCCGGGCACCTGCCAGCTAGATAGAGTCCAGCTCAGCACTGCCGAAGTGGCGATTACAAGCATGATCACTGAGGTGGTAATCGCCGAGCGAATCAAAATGCGATACACATCGCTTGGCTTGAGGTCACGGTAAATGAACAGCGAGACCAGCAACGCGTAGTTGACAGCTACCACCGCGGCTTCGCTGGGCGTGAAAATTCCCGAAAATATGCCCCCCAGAATGATGACTGGCGTCATCAGTCCCCAACTCGCGCTTTTTAATGTGCGCCAGATGGTGGCCAGGGAGAAAGGCGTGCCTTTGGGATACTGGCGTTTGTAGGCTTGGGTAATGGCAATTGCCATCAGCCCAAGCCCCATGGCGAGCCCTGGCAAAAAGCCGTTCAGGAACAGCTCAGATACCGATTGCTGGGCAATCACTGCATAAATAATCATGGGCACCGACGGCGGAATGACCACTCCGATTGTACCGCTTGCGGCAATCAGGCTGGCAGCAGACGCGGGGTCATAACCTTTTTTACGCAACTCTGGCACCAGACTTGCTCCCACCGCCGCTGTGGTGGCCGCTCCGGAGCCTGAAATAGCAGCGAAGAACATGCCAGCCATCACCGACACTATCGACAGGCCTCCCCGTAGAAAGCCAAACAGAGAGTTAGCAAAGTCGACAAGCCTCTCGCTCACCTTGCCTTGAGCCATTAGGTCGCCGGCCAGTATGAACATGGGAATAGCCACCAAGGCAAAAGAATTGATGCCCTGAAACATCTGCTGGGTGACCACCATCAAAGGTACCCCAGCCTGGCTGAGCGCGATCATGGTGCTGGCACCGATCGCCAGGGCAATAGGTATACCGAGCAGCATCAGCGCGAAAAACAGCCCGAACAGTAGCAGCGTCATGGAACGGGTTCCTCACGACGCTCGCCATCTATTAAAAGCTCCAATAGATCGACGAAGGCGTACCAGCTCATCACGGCCGCGCAGAGCGGAATCACGGAGTAGACATAGGTCATGGATAGCCTTAAAGAAGCAGATTTCTGAAAGCTCTGAACTTGCATATAACGATAGCCGATCACCACCAGTGCCACCGTAAAGGCCAATACCGCCAGGGTGCCGGCAATGCGCGCGGCTTGTCGAAGACGCACGGGCAGGGCGTCCACGGCGAATGTTACGGCAATGTGCCTACCGCGCTGAAAAGCCAGAGTGCCTGCAAAGAAAGTAATCCACACGAGCAGAAAGCGAGCGACTTCTTCGGTCCAGCCGACCGCGCTGAACAGCACCCGGGAGATAATCTGCAGGGTAATCACGCCAATCAGCGCTGCCATCCCCGCAAACACCACGGGCTGGATGATTGCATCCAGCCCGCGCTCAATTCGCTTTAGCGGCTTTAACAGCGATTGAGTTTTGGTAGTCACTTATTTGAGCGCTTCCAGAATACGTGGCAGGTAATCACCGAACTGCTCACCGTACTTCTCATAGACCGGCACCACGGCGGCCTGAAAAGCCTTTATATCTGGGGTGTCGTTAATCTGCATACCGGCTTCGCGCAGCTCGGCCAGTTGCTGGGATTCCATCTCGGCGTTTACCCGGCGCTCATGTTCGGCGGCCTCTTGAGCGGCCTGGACGACCACAGCTTGTGCCGCTTCTGGAAGCTTATTCCAGACCGGCATACCCATCACGAAAATGGCCGGGGCGTAGGTATGCCTCGAGAGGGTCATATAATTCTGGGTCTCGTAGAGCTTGAAGGAGTGAATTACATTGGCGGGATTTTCTTGTCCATCAATAGTGTTTTGCTGCATGGCGGTCAAGGCTTCCGTCCACGCCATGGGAATAGCGTTGGCACCCAATGCGCGGAAGGTGTCCACGTAAACCGGGTTTTCCATGACGCGAATACGCAGGCCTTCCATGTCTTGTGGTGTGTTGACTGGGCGCTCGCTGTTGGTCAAATTGCGAAAGCCACGTTCGGCGTAGGCCAAGCCCTTCAGGTTAACCTCGGAAAGCTTATCGAGCAGTTCCTGGCCAATGGGGCCGTCGAGCACATCGTAAGCAGCTTGCGGTGAAGGAAACAAAAACGGCAGCTCAAAAACCGCCATTTCTTCGACAAAGTTAGCGACCGGGCCGTTGGTGATTACGCCCATATCGACGGTGCCAATCTGCATGCCTTCCAGCAGGGTGCGCTCGTCACCTAGCGACGCGTTAGGGTAAAGTTCGATGGTTACCGCACCTTCGGTTCGCTCTGCCACCAAATCCTGAAACTTGACGGCTGCAATATGAAAGCCATCTTGTTCGTTAACCACGTGCGCCAAACGCAGGGTAATCGGATCCATGTTGGTAAATTCAGACGCAAAAACTGTACTACCCAACGATAGGGAAAGGCCAAGCACCAGTGTATTCAACGTGAGTTTTTTCATTGTAGTTTTCCTCAAGTGATGAAACACCCGAAAGGATGTACCAAAGCGACGCAGTTTAAAGCCCAGCGTCCAATGATACAAAAAAACCGCCGGCCTCGCGCATAATGGCGTCCAGGGTGGCGCTGTCTGTTGTCTGTTCTTGCAGCGGGCGCAGGCTTTCTGCGTAAAACGGCCGTGCGACTCTATTTACAATAAAGCCGGGTGTAGAGGTTGCGGTTACGGGTTTCTTACCCCGCTGGGCTGCGGTGGCGTAAACGCATTGGGCAACGGCATCGCTGGTGGCCAGACCTTTTGCACGAGCCATTCCGACCGCGCGCGGCAGGGTCCAGGTACCGCCGCAGTCGGGAATAAGTCCTATTTTGCAAAAGGCCTGAACAAAGTTAGCGGAACGAGCCGCAAGTGTGATGTCGCAGGCCAAGGCGATATTTGCGCCTGCGCCTGCCGCTACGCCATTAGCGGCACAGATGACCGGCATCGGCAGGTCCCGCAGAGCTTGCAGTAACGGGTTGTAGTACTGCTGGGTGGATATACCCAGGTCCGGCGTCTGCGGACCTGGCTTGACGGCGCGGTCAGACAGGTCTTGGCCGGCACAGAAACCCCGGCCGTTACCGGTGAGCAGCATTACCCGTACAGAGGCATCGTTGCGAATACTCTTGAGCGCGGCGCGCATCTGTTTGTGCATCTCAACGTTAAAGCTATTAAGGCTGTCTGGGCGGTTCAGGGTCACTTTGGCGACCCCCTGGTCAATATCGAGAAGCACGCTCTGCTAGGTCATGGAATAGTCCTTTTCGTAGCTTTAGCACCCGCGTGTAATCGGGCGGTTGGTCTTTATTTGAGCAAGTTCAGCGTCCGCTAAACTTGGCTTGCGTTTGTTGCGAAACGCATCCAAACCTTCGCGCCGGTCTTCCGTAGCAGCCAGAATGGTAAACGCGTGACGCTCAAATCGCAGGCCATCAGCCAGGTCCATATCCGCAGCGCGGCGCACCGACTCGCGCGCCAGCAGCACCGCAAAAGGGCCTTTGGATGCAATCGTGGTGGCGATGGCCATGGCGCGTCCAACCGTCAGTTCCGGTTGGCAGATTTCGGTAATCAAACCAGCTGCCAGGGTTCTTTGCGCGTTTATGGCTTCCCCTGTGAGAACCATCTGCATCGCCAACGATTGCCCCACCGCTCGCACCAGGCGCTGTGTGCCACCGGCGCCGGGCATGATGCCGAGGTTGATTTCAGGTTGACCAAACTGAGCGTTGGTGCTGGCAATAAGAATGTCACCTCGCATGGCGAGCTCACAGCCGCCCAGGCAAAATCCGTTCACGGCGATAATCAGCGGTTTAATAAAGCGGTCGATGCGCGCCCAGTGCATAACGCGAGGGTCTTCCAGCATTCCAACAACATCGCGGGAGGCCATCTCGTTGATATCGGCACCGGCGGCAAACGCACGCTCACTCCCGGTTATAACAACGGCTCTGGTTTCAGGATCGGTTTCTGCAATATCGAGTTGTTCGCTCAGCGCCTCGAGCAGTGCGGTATTGAGTGCATTGAAGGCTTCGTGACGATTCAGCGTTAGAAGGCGAACGCCATTGTTTGGCCCTTCTGATAGCAGTATCTGCGGCATCATTATGGACTCGGTATTTCATTATTTTTGATTTGCCAGAACCTGGGTCCGCAGCTATCGGGCGGTTCTTTACAGCGGTGTTTTGTCTTTTTTGTTTTAACTAAAAAGTATAGGTTTTAATCGATACCGATAAAAGGTGATAGTAATAAATTTTTGTATCACGATTTATTTTTCAGTTTAGCAGTGCTCGCAGATTTCTGATTTTTATGTGTATCTTGTGTTTAAATTCGAGCTCTCAAGACTCGTAAAATAAAAGCAAGCGTCCCGGTATGGGTGTTTTATGTTCGCGCCAGGTTTTGATACATAAAATAGTACTTAAGTTAAAGATAAAGATTTTGTGAGGGGAGCTTTATGCCGTGTTACCAAGTTGACGGGGTTACGCCCGTGGTGCACCCATCTGCGTACGTTCATCCAACGGCGGTGCTTGTAGGCACGTGCATGTGGGTGCCAATTGTTACATTGGCCCCTGTGCATCTTTACGTGGCGACTTCGGTCGTATTGTTATGGAGGCAGGTTCAAACCTGCAGGACAGTTGCGTTGTTCACGCGTTTCCGGGCCAAGACGCGATTGTTCACCGCAATGGCCACGTGGGGCACGGCGCAATACTGCACGGTTGTACCATTGAAGAAGACGCAATGGTAGGTATGAACAGCGTTATAATGGACGAAGCTGTTATTGCAGCGCGTTCTATTGTAGGTGCCTGCGCTTTTGTAAAAGCCGGTTTCGTGTGTGAACCAGACTCGTTGATTGTGGGGTCGCCGGCCAAAGTGCTACGGCCGTTGAGTGATAAAGAAGTGGGCTCGCACAGCTTGAAAGACCGGTAAGAACGAGTTCGAGCTTCAAAATACCGTCTCAAGTCCCAGGTACCAGACACGCCCTGCAGCGGGCTCAAAATAACGACCATTGCTGGCGTTAATGCGCACGTTTGCGAAGTAATCCTTATCGCCCAAATTGCGAATGCCGGCGAAGCCTTTTAACAGAAGGTTTCTTCCGGCGTACAAGGTGTTTCCGCCACGCAGATTTGCCAGCCAGTAGTCATCAACCTGTACCTCATTGGCGCTATCGGCGACCATATCGCCGATATAGCGTGTCTCAAATGTGATAAAAGTGCCGCCCAACCCCTCCCATTTTAATCGGTTCGACCAGACTTGCTCGGGCAGGCCCGGCAATCGATTGTTATCATAATTATTGCCCTCCGAACGATAGTCATCAAACGTGTAACTGGCCAAAGTGAGTGCGGTTTCTGCACGCCAGCTCGGTGAAAAAAGCCAACCGGCGGCCGCCTCGAAACCTTTTCGGGTTGTATCTCCGGCGTTGCGGTAGAAAGTTCGATCATCAGGCCCGGTTAACTCGTAGGGAATCAATTCATCGCGTACATCAACCCAAAACAGGGTGAGGTCATAATCGATGCCGTTACTCAGGTCACCGCGCAAGCCAAGCTCATGATTAAGAGATTTTTGAGGTTCGGTTTCCGGATTGAGTCCGCCTACTCCAGATGGGTTCGCAAACTCCGAGAAAGTTGGCGTTTCGAAGGCGGTACTGATGTTGGCGTATGCCTGATGTGAGGGCAGATACCGATAACTTAAGCCTGCAGAGCCGCTCCATTCCCGGAACGCGCGACTTCCGCTTTGGTTCCCATCTGCGGCAAATTCGTCATCGACCTTGAGGTGAATTCGGTCGAAACGACCGCCAATGGATAGGGTCAGCTGGTCCGAAAGGTCCAGATCGCTTTGAACAAAGGCGCCAAGGGTGGTTGCCGTTTGCAGCTCTTCGGCGGTTAGCCCTTGTAAATTCCCGTTGAAACTCATTTCTCGACGGATACGATCATCCTTTTGCTTACGAGCCTCTAGCCCAGCCACATAGCGAAATGGCAGCCCCGCAAGCTGAAGAGACTGGCGATAATCGGTACTGGCCCCAAAGTAGTCGCGGTTATAGTCGATACGGCTATCGCCAGGGTAGGGGAGTTGTTGCTCGAAGTTTCTGCGCATGTAAAAGGTTTTGGCGCGCAATTCACCGGGCCCGGCGGAAAGGTCTTGATATTGCAATCCAAGCACTTGCTGATCAACGGCTTGCCCGGTGTCGTATTGCTCGGTAAAGCGCCCTGCCTGAGACCGGTCCGCTTCAACTTGATCCGCGGTTAGGGCGCCCGGGTCCTCGGAACGGGGGTTCTCCAGCAGATTCAGGATGGCCGTTAGTGAGCGGTCTTTACCGAGTTCCCTGCGTAATTTGGTATTTAGAAGGTACTTCTCTACCCTGGCGTGGTCGCGGTAGCCTTCATAGTTAAGCGCCGACGCGCTCACGTTGTGCGACCAGAGCCCGCTGCTCTGGTTGTTGTTTATTACCACCTTGCCAAAGTTATCGCTTCCGCCAGTGGCGCGAACGGATGTTTTATCGGGCTTACGATACCCGTCTGACGTGGTTACGCTGATCACCCCGCCTGCCGCGTTACCGTAAAGAACCGAGGCTGAGCCCCGAATTACTTCTATGCGTTCGGCGCTGTCCAGGTCAATCGCGTCCAGTTGCGCCTGACCATCCGGTAATGTGTAAGGAATTCCATCAACCATGATTGTAACGCCGCGCACTCCGAAGGGTGCTCGCGCTCCAAAGCCGCGTATGGCGATGCGCTCGCCCTGGGCAAAGTTGTCCTGATTCTGCAGAAAAACGCCCGGAACCTGGCTCAGAGTTTCAATCAACTTCGATCTCGGCTGACCTTCCTGAATGGACTCTCGCCTGACGACCGATATGGCGACTGGGGTTTTGTAAAGTTCACGCTCCATAACCGGTGCCGTGACGACAATGTCGGCTGAGGATTGGCCATGGGCCGCCATTGTGAACGGTAACGCCAATAGCCCGCTCAAAAAGAGGTATTGAGATTTAGAGTTTTTCATCGCTCTCGTCTTTGTTAGGTGCCATTAGATGGTGAGCCCTCAGTCTTGCAGTCAGGGGCTCTTATTTAAAGCGCCATGAAGACTGATTTGGTCTCGAGGTACGAGTCAAGAGACTGTTTACCCATATCGCGACCAACGCCCGAGAGTTTGTAGCCTCCGAAAGGTACGCCCGCATCCAGCATGTTGTGTCCGTTTACCCATACGGTACCCGCTTTTAATTTAGGAATCAGACGCTGCACCAGGGATAGGTCATTAGACCAGATGCTGGCCGCTAACCCATAGGGGCTATCATTGGCTCGGCGTACAGCCTCGTCAACATCATCAAACGGGATAACCACTAATACGGGGCCAAATATCTCCTCACGAGCAATAACCAGACTGTCGTCTTCACTGGTAAAAATTGTGGGTTTGACGTAATACCCTTTACGGTCAACCCGTTCACCTCCGGTTACCAGGCGAGCGCCTTCTTTGCGGCCCGACTCGATGTACTGACAGACGCGGTCCAGTTGTACTTGAGAGACAAGCGGCCCCATTTGGGCTGAAGAATCAAGGCCCGGCCCCATAGGAATGGCCTCCGCCAATTCCACCAGGCGGCTAACAACTGTGTCAAATATGCTTCTGTGAACATAGAGGCGCGAGCCTGCACTGCAGACCTGCCCGTGGTTGAAAAAAATCGCCTGGGCTGCGCCTTGGGCGGCTTTTTCCGGGTCACAATCTTTAAGGACAATCATGGGTGACTTGCCACCCAGTTCCAGAGTAACCCGCGCCATGTTGTCCATTGCTGCACGGCCAATCATCTGTCCTACTTGTGTTGACCCTGTGAAGCTGATTTTGTTGATGCCTGGGTGTTTTATCAGAGCCGAACCGGTGGTTTTCCCATCACCTGTAATGATGTTCACCACACCGGCAGGAAAGCCGACTTCTTCGATTAGCTGGCCCAGATAGAGTGCCGATAGAGACGTTTGTTCAGCAGGTTTTAGAATCACTGTACAGCCCGCAGCCAAAGCAGGTGCTATTTTCCAGCACGCCATAAGGAACGGAAAGTTCCACGGTATAATCGCCGCTACAACGCCAACGGGCTCCCGCCGGGTATAGGCAAAGAAATCAGCCTCTGGCGGAGCCATAGGCACAGACACATCAAGGGTTGAACCCTCAATCTTGGTTACCCAGCCTGCCATGTAACGGAAAAAATCCAGACCCAGCCCAACATCTACCGCCTGAGCGATATCGGCTGACTTGCCGTTATCGACTGCCTCTAGCTCAGCGATTATCCGGGCGTCCCGCTCAATCAGGTCTGCAAGCTTTAACAGCAGATTTTGGCGGGCGGAGGGCCTCATTCGACCCCAGGCATCCTGTTCCAATGCATCCTTTGCGAAACCCACAGCCTTGTTAACGTCTTCTGGCTGGGCGCACGGTATGCTGCCAATAACGGTTTCGTTGGCCGGGTTGATTACCTCGATACGTTTATTTTTTAGTGCATCAACCCACTGCCCACCAGGGCTGTCGAAAATCGCATGGTTGACGATTTAGCGGGCGCGTTGGTTTTGGCGATTCACTATCGTCCAGATTTAACCGACTCGGCAATGCGGGGCTTGATACATTTTTGCGAAGATGGCGAAATGCTCGGTGCAAACCCCTCCGCCCGGCAAATGCTGGATCTCGACTTTTTGGAGCAGGGCCAGAAGCGCGTGTCCTTTCGTGATTTGTTTTCCTGCGATCCTGACGAAATACGCCGGTCGAAGAACAGACCAACAGAGGTGGAGTGTCACAATGGTTCGAGACTGTATGTGCGAACCGAAAACGGACAGACGGCAACTGTTGCTGTAGGTACTATACCCAAAATCGATTGCCCTTCATCGCCCCCTCCATTTTTTGCAGATGCGTCAATGAAGCCTCTTTTTGAGAGGGCTTACCGCGCTTTTCAACATGGTGTTCCGATTGTTATAAACGGTGAAACCGGAACAGGTAAGGAGGTTCTTGCGCGTTGGTTACACGCAACTGGGCCTGCGTCAGTTGGTCCTTTTGTTGCAGTCAATTGTTCAGCTATTCCAGTGGGTTTAATTGAATCGGAGTTGTTTGGCTACGTTGACGGTGCTTTTACTGGAGCGCGCCGGGGGGGCGCGAAAGGAAAGTTTGAACAGGCCAATGGAGGTACGCTGTTTCTTGATGAAATTGGTGACATGCCTCTTGAGTTTCAGGCCCGCTTGTTGCGAGTGTTGCAAGACAGAACAGTGACCCGGCTCGGAGAGGAAAGATCTCGTTCTGTTGCCTTTTCTTTAGTAAGTGCCACGCATCGGAATCTCGATAAACTGATGGAGAAGGAAGAGTTCCGAGATGATCTCTATTACAGACTTACTGGCCTGAGGGTAACGTTGCCGGCTCTGCGGGAGCGTAAAGATCTGGATGCCATGACGGATCATTTGCTGGCCGTGGCTGCCTTTCCCGATGCGCCTTCAATATTAGCGCCGGAAGCCCGGGATCTGCTGCGAAATCACGCCTGGAAAGGTAATGTCAGAGAGCTACAGCAGGCTTTAAACTTGGGCCAGGCACTTTCAAATAAGGGTGTTATAGAAGTTGATCACCTACCCGACGATATCAAAGCCCGTCAGTCGACTGGGACAGCGCCCGCTGTAAAAATTGGTGTGTTAGCGGACGCAGAACGTGAGGCTGTGGTTGAGGCTCTCAATAGGCACGATGGCAATGTTAGCTCCGCTGCCCGCGAGTTGGGCATAACGCGCGCGACGCTATACCGTAAGATTACGAAATTTAACCTTTAACCAAGGAAACTTTCTTGTATGGAATAAGGTCGCTCGAACTTTGATTAGCGCACTGCGGCGTTAGGGATTAAAGTTGTAAAATGTCTCAAACCATTCAACACCTGAAAACAACCACCTTCGCCTTTCTGGATCTTGAAACCACCGGCGGCAGTGCAGCAACTGATCGCATCACCGAAATCGGCATCCAGTTCTGGCGAGCGGGGGAGTGTGTGGGCCAGTGGCAAACTCTGGTGAATCCGCAAACCCGTATTTCCCCGTTTATTGAACAGTTGACCGGCATTTCCAATGCTATGGTGGCCGGTGCGCCGCTGTTTGTGGATATTGCCGACGAGCTGGAGCAACGTCTAGACAGCGTAGTGTTTGTGGCCCATAACGCGCGCTTTGATTACGGTTTTGTGAAAGGTGAGTTTCGCCGGTTGGGGCGAATGTTTGCGGCCAAAGTGTTGTGTACGGTGAAGCTGTCGCGCCGGCTATACCCGGAGTTTCGGCGCCATAATATGGACGCGCTGATTGAGCGCCATGGTTTACAACAGTTGCAACGCCACCGGGCTATGGGAGACGTTGCTGCCATGCTCGGATTTTTTGAGCATGCGCTGGGGGAACAAGGCGCTGACATAATGGAAACCGCCATAGGCGATTTGCTACAGCGGCCCAGCATCCCCTCATACCTGCCTTTAGACACTTTGCAGGACTTGCCTCGCGGGCCCGGTGTCTATCGGTTCTACGGAGAGAACGATGCGCTCCTGTACGTGGGCAAAAGCACCAACATCGCGCAGCGGGTGGCTTCGCATTTTTCCGGCGACCACAATTCCACCCGTGGTGTACGAATTTCCGAAAGTCTGCGCCGTGTTGACTGGACCGAAACCGCCGGCGAACTGGGCGCGTTGTTGCTGGAACTGAAGCAGATTAAAGGCATGAAGCCGCTGTTTAACCGACGCTCGCGGGCGGCCAAGAATCTGGTGAGCATAGAGCTGACCACAAACGCCCAAGGCTATCTGCAGGCGCGGCTGACCCGGGAAATAGATCCTGGCCGGCTGGGCGACTATTACGGTTTGTTTCGCAGTAAGCGTGACGCCGAGCGGGCGCTGGCGGGCATTGCTGCAAAAAACGAACTTTGCAATCGTTTGTTAGGCCTGGAGCCCGAGCACAACGGCCCTTGTTTCCAGCGCGCACTTGGCCGCTGCCAGGGTGCCTGCGAAGGCTTTGAGGACCCTCTGCGTTATAATTTGCGCATGCAAATTGCATTTCACAGCCTGCGCCTGCAAACCTGGCCCTGGAAAGGGCCGGTGGCGATTATCGAACGCAACGAAACCAACCATAAAACCGACGTGCTGGTGGTGTACAACTGGGTGCACGTTGCCACGGTGCACGATGACCATGAGTTGGACTCGCTGTCGTTGGGCGGTCAGGCGGTCAATTTTGATCTGGATTCCTACAAACTTCTGGCCAAAGCTCTGTTGGGTAAAGACAGCGGGCAATTCCGTATACAACCGCTGCCGGCTTTAGCGCAGCCTGATGTGCTGATGCCGTAACCTGCGTACTATTATTTCAATCGTATATTCGTGCTAACTTGTGCGTTGATTAATTGCGAACATAATCGAAAGCGTAATCGAGACTATCACTGAGAGAACCCATGAATAAAGACCCTGTATCCCGCGAGCTGTTTGACGACGTTATGGTGCCTAATTACGCCCCCGGAACGATTGTGCCGGTGCGCGGGAAAGGGTCGCGAATATGGGATCAGGAAGGTCGCGAATTCATCGACCTGCAAGGCGGTATTGCGGTTAACTGCCTGGGCCATTCGCACCCCGGCCTGCTGAGCGCGCTGCAAGAGCAGAGCCAGAAAATCTGGCATCTGTCTAATGTGATGACCAACGAGCCTGCGTTGCGGCTGGCAAAAACCTTGTGTCACCACACCTTCGCCGAGCGCGTATTTTTTGCCAACTCCGGCGCCGAAGCCAACGAAGCGGCCTTTAAGCTGGTGCGGCGTTACGCCTGGGAACACACAGGTGCTGAAAAACATGAAATTATTGCGTTTAAAAATGCGTTTCATGGTCGCACCCTGTTTACTGTTAGCGTAGGTGGCCAGCCCAAGTATCTGGAAGGGTTCGAACCCGCGCCCGGCGGCATTCACCACGCCGAATTTAACGATCTGGAATCGGTAAAAAAGCTGATCTCCAAAGAAAAAACCTGCGCGATTGTGGTTGAGCCCATTCAGGGTGAGGGCGGTGTGATGCCGGCCACAAAAGAGTTTTTGCAAGGCCTGCGGCAATTGTGCGACGAGAACGACGCGCTGCTGGTGTTTGACGAAGTGCAAAGCGGAGCAGGGCGCACCGGGTACGTCTTTGCTTACCAAATGTACGACGTGGTGCCAGACATTCTAACCAGCGCCAAAGGTTTGGGTGGCGGCTTCCCGGTAGCCGCTATGTTGACCACCGCAAAGGTTGCAGCCAGTTTGTCAGTTGGCACACACGGCAGTACTTATGGCGGTAACGCGCTGGCTTGTGCCGTGGCGCAAAAAGTGATGGACACCATTACCCAGCCAGAAATTCTGAAAGGCGTGAAATTACGATCCGATCACCTGCGCAAAGGCATGATGGACATCGGCGAGCGTTATGGCGTGTTCAGTGAAGTGCGCGGCGCCGGTTTGTTGCTGGGTTGCGTGTTAACCGAAAAATGGCAGGGCAGGGCCAAAGACTTTCTTAATGCCGGTTTGGACGAAGGTGTAATGGTATTAGTAGCCGGTGCCAACGTGATACGCCTGGCACCGTCGCTGATTATTCCGGAAGCCGATATAGACGAAGCCCTGAAACGCTTTGAAACTGCAGTGCAAAAACTCACCGCTATTTAATAAATGCGGAGGTCCTATGTGGTTGGTACGCCCGGTAACAGCGGAAGATATCGAGCCAATACTGGCTTTCGCCGAGACGCACACGCGGGCGCTGCCATCTACGCTGCCCCATGAACGCGAGGCGCTGGCTGGCCGAATAAAAGAATCGTGCGCAGCGTTTGCGGGTGAGCATGGTACAAAGCACCTGGCGCGTTTTCTGTTTGTGCTGGAACACGTCAACAGTCATGAAATAAAAGGCATTGCCGGCATTGATGCCCGTGCCGGCAATGGCCAGCCTTTCTACAATTACCGCCGCGACGAGCTGATTCACGCATCCCACGAACTGGGTATATCTCGGCGGGTAGAAGCGCTCTACCCATCCCACGCCCTGACCGATTGTACTCTGCTGTGTTCGCTGGTGATCGCCGAGGAGCTGCGGGGGACCCAAGCTTTTGAACTGCTTTCCCGCGCGCGTTTGCTGTTTATAGCGGGCCACAGAGAGTGGTTTGCGGCGCGCGCTGTGGTAGAGCTGCAAGGCATACAGCACAGCGACGGCAGTGTGCCATTCTGGGACAGCCTTGGCCGGCACTTTTTTAATATGGATTTTGCCACTGCCGACCGGCATTCCGCACAGCTGAGCAAAACGTTTATTGCCGAGCTGATGCCGCCCAATCCCATTTATGTGACTCTGCTTAGCGAAGCTGCACAGCAGGCGCTGGGCGAAGCCCACCCGGCAACGGTCGGCAATCTGGAGTTGTTAAAAAGAGAAGGCTTTGGTGCCGGCCACTATGTGGACATTTTTGACGGTGGCCCGGTGCTGGAAGCGCGCACCGACAGCCTGCACAGTATTGCGGCAAGCCGCCGCAAAATCCTTCGCGGCAGCGCCGATGCTGACGGCCCGTTATGGTTATTGGCTGCGGGCGAAGGCCCGGGCTTTCGTTGCACGTTGACCCCGGTTGGGGAAACGCTGGACGCCGCCTTGAAAGTTCCGGTAAACACCTGGCACCGCTTGGGTAGCGACACCGGTGACAGCGTGCGCGGAGTGCCATTGTGAGCATCTTTATGAACGCCATTATGAGTACCGTCATGAGTGCCCTTGGTAATGGAGAGCTGCGACCATGCTGCTGATACGCCCATTGGCTGACCGCGACCTTGATGCCCTGTACGCCATGGCGGAAAAGGCGGGCAAGGGCTTGACCTCGCTGCCGGCAGACCGTGGCCTGTTGCAGAAGAAAATTGATCTGGCGAGAGACAGTTTTAACCAGCGTTGCGCCCCCGAAGCGGCGCTGTATCTGTTCGCTCTTGAAGACACCGCTACCGGCCAGGCGGTCGGAATAAGCGGTATACAGGCCAGAGTTGGCCGCGATGAGGTTTTTTACAACTATCGCCTGAGCGTAACCGTGAATGCCTCACGGGAGCTGGGTGTACACGTGCGAACGCCCACATTGCAACTGTCCAATGACATGACCGACGTCAGCGAAATTTGCTCGCTGTTGTTGGCTGATACCTACAAAGGCGGTGGCAACGGTCTGCTGCTTTCCCGTTGCCGATTTTTGTTTCTGGATGACTTTCGTAAGCAGTTCTCTGAAAAAATCTTCGCGGAAATGCGGGGTGTGAGTGACGCCGAGGGCAATAACCCGCTGTGGGACGCTCTTGGGGCCAAGTTTTTTGATATGGCGTTCAGCGAAGCCGACCGCCTGTCGGGCATGGGCAATAAATCCTTTATTGCGGAGTTGATGCCGAAATACCCGATCTACCTGTCGATGCTGCCAGCTAGCGCTCGCTCGGTGATTGGCTGCGTGCACGCCAATACGGCCCCGGCGTTGAATATGCTTCAGGCGGAGGGTTTTAATTTCAACGGGCTGGTGGATATTTTTGACGGCGGCCCGGTGGTGGAAACGTTTATCGACAATATCCGCACGGTACGCGAAGCGGTTGAGCGCAAGGTCATCATTACTGACGTACCGATGGCCACCGATGTGCCCGTTACCGAGCGGGTTATTGTGGCCAACCGTTCAATGCGATACTTCCGTGCGACCACACTGCCGCTTACCTGTGTAAACGCTGACACCATTGCGTTACCGCAAGACGTTGCTGCAGCACTTCAGGTTCAGGCCGGCGACACTGTGCGCCTGGCACCTTTGAAAGACAGCGGCCCGCTGCCCATACATTCCTTGAAAGCCCCCCAATAGCGAACACACATTGTTTAAGTGAGGTGCGACACCATGATCAACCTGACAGGTGAACTGTTGATTGATGGCCTTTGGCTAGTCGGTCACGGCGATGAATTTGAATCCCTGCACCCGGTAACGGACGAAACAATCTGGGACGGCAGTGCCGCTGGCATACAAGACGTAGACGCAGCGGTGCGCGCAGCCCGCAAAAGCTTCCGTGCCTGGCGCAACACCCGTTTTGATGAGCGCCTTGGCATTGTGAAAGCATTTGGACAATTGCTCGAAGCCAACAAAGAAGCCTTGGCTACATTAATAGGCAGAGAAACCGGCAAGCCGCTGTGGGAGACGCGTACCGAAGTGGCGGCGATGATTGGCAAAATCGGTATTTCAGAGCAGGCTTACAACGAGCGTACAGGCATTCGTGAATCTGACGTGGCCGCTGGCCATGCGGTGCTGCGCCACCGGCCCCACGGGGTAGTGGCGGTATTTGGCCCTTACAATTTCCCCGGGCACCTGCCCAACGGCCATATTGTGCCAGCCTTGCTGGCGGGTAATGCGGTGATTTTCAAACCCAGCGAACTGACCCCGGCGGTGGCCGAATTCACGGTGCGCTTGTGGCAAAAGGCCGGCCTGCCAGACGGCGTGATCAACCTGGTGCAAGGCGCAGCCGTCACCGGCAAAGCATTGGCCGCGCACCCGGGGCTGGATGGCCTGTTCTTTACCGGCAGTTCCGCTGTTGGCCATCGCTTGCACGAACAGCATGGCGGCCAGCCGGAGAAAATTCTGGCGCTGGAAATGGGCGGTAACAATCCGCTGATTGTGCAGAACGTAAGTAATGTAGACGCCGCCGTGCACCACACTATTCAATCGGCGTTTGTGTCTGCCGGCCAGCGTTGCACCTGCGCCCGCCGGCTGCTGGTGCCAAAAGGCAGTAAAGGTGATTTTTTCCTGGAACGTTTGGTGGACGTAAGCGGTCGGCTGACGGTGGCTGAATTTGACGCCGAGCCCCAGCCCTTTATGGGTGCTGTCATTTCGCCCGCCGCAGCAGAGAAATTGCTGTCAGCTCAGGCGCAAATGGTCGAGCAGGGCGCAAAAATACTGCTAGAGATGAGGCAGCTTAAGGTCAATACCGGCCTGTTATCACCGGGCATAATAGACGCCACGGGTTTGGAATTAGCGGATGGCGAGCACTTTGGGCCGTTACTGACCGTATATCGTTATGAGAGCTTTGACGATGCACTGGAGCTGGCCAATAACACCCGTTTTGGCTTGGCGGCAGGTATTTTGACAGACGACAAAAAACTGTATCAGCGTCTGCTGGAAGAAACTCGAGCCGGTATTGTGAATTGGAATAAGCCGTTAACCGGTGCCAGCAGTGCAGCGCCCTTTGGCGGCATCGGAGCCAGTGGCAACCATCGTGCCAGTGCTTATTACGCAGCGGATTACTGCGCCTGGCCCATGGCGTCGCTGGAAGCCAACGCTAGCGAGCTGCCAGGCACTCTGGCACCGGGGCTTAACTTCGACTGATCCGGTTAGCACAGCCACGTTTATCCAAGGCCCGTTCAGGGCCATCTGCTATGGAATCTTGAAAATGGCAAATCATGCCGTAGAAGCCAATTTTGACGGGCTGGTGGGGCCTACCCACAACTATGCCGGGTTGTCCTGGGGCAACGTGGCATCGAAATCCAACGTCAGTGCGGTGTCTAATCCCAAAGAAGCTGCCTTGCAGGGGCTGGCAAAAATGAAGCAGCTGGCCGACCGCGGCTATGTGCAAGGCGTGTTGCCGCCCCACGAACGCCCGCACTTGCCAACTTTGCGTGCCCTGGGCTTTAGCGGCAGCGACGCAGAAGTTCTGGCGCAGGTGCTAAAAAAGTCTCCGGAACTGCTGGCGGCGGTGTCCTCCGCTGCGGCCATGTGGACAGCGAATGCAGCCACGGTTTCGCCTAGCGCAGACACCCGCGACCGGCGGGTGCATTTCACCCCGGCCAATTTGGGCGCCAAGTTTCACCGCTCTATCGAACATGTGGTTACTGGCCGTGTTTTAAAATCCATATTCAGCGACGAAAGCCATTTTGCCCACCATCCGGTACTGCCAGCGGTGACCCATTTTGGCGACGAAGGCGCGGCCAACCACACCCGCTTGTGCAGCGAATACGGTGCTCCCGGAGTGGAATTGTTCGTGTATGGCCAGCGTGCGTTAAACGACAAAGCGAAAGCGCCCAAGCGTTTTCCTGCGCGACAGACGTTTGAAGCGTCCCACGCCATTGCGCGGCTGCACAATTTGCGTGATGAAGGCGTGGTGTTTTCCCAGCAGAACCCGGCTGCGATTGACGCCGGTGTGTTTCACAACGACGTAATTGCCGTCGGTAATGGCAACACCCTGTTTTATCACGAGATGGCGTTTCTGAATGAAAACCCTACGCTCAACGAAATTCGCGAACGCCTGACCGGATGCGAGCTGCAAGCAGTGCGGGTGAGCGACAGTGAAGTGCCCTTGGCCGACGCTGTCTCGTCTTACCTGTTCAACAGTCAACTCCTAAACACCGACAACGGCATGTTGTTGGCGGTGCCGGGTGAGTGCCGCGAAGTGGCCAGTGTGAACCAGTATCTGGATAAACTGGTGGTCAGCGGCGGACCGATTACCGCGGTGGAAGTGTTTGATGTCAAACAGTCCATGCGTAACGGCGGCGGGCCGGCTTGCCTGCGCTTGCGGGTAGTTCTGAATGATGAAGAGCGGGCGGCGATGCATCAGGGCGTAATTCTAACGGATGTTTTATACGATCGTTTGACTCTGTGGGTAGAAGCCCATTATCGTGACAGGCTTAGTCAACAGGATCTGGCTGATCCCATGTTGCTGGAGGAAGTACAAAAAGCGTTGGACGAACTCACCGGCATTCTGAGCCTGGGGTCGATTTACGATTTTCAACGGGGATAAAAGACACCCATGGTGCGACCTTATTTGCGCATGGCGTTGCTGGTGGTTGCGGCTTTAACGGCTGTGGCATGTTCAAAATTAACGGACGAAACTGCCACTAAAAAAACAGCTGCAGGCTCGGCGGTTGTGTACGTGCGGACCGCGGCGGTTGAAGGCGGCGATGTTCGCGCGGTGTCCCTGCGCTTCGCTGGCATAGTGCGTGCGAGTCAGCGCGCAACGCTGACTTTTCAGCTCAGTGGAACCCTGACTGAGCGCAAAGTGGAATTGGGCCAGACCGTAGAGGCCGGCGATGTGCTGGCGCGTATTTACAGCCCCGCCCTGGAGCCCGCGCGGGATTCTGCGAGCGCTCGCCTGGATGAACTGACCACCAACTATCAACAATCACAACGTGAATGGCAGCGCGCCAGTAGCCTGCGTGAACGCGGTGTGGTGTCGGAACAGGCGCTGGAACAGATCGCTGCTCGCCGCGACGGGCTCAAAGCCAGCGTTGCCACCGCCCGGGCATCGTTAGCCGAAGCCAGCAAAATGCTGGAAGAAAATACTCTGAAAGCGCCGTTTTCCGGCCGGGTAGAAGCTTTGTTGGTCGAGCAGGATGAATTTGTTGCCGCCGGTCAGCCGGTGATGCGCATATCATCACCCAAAGGGCGGGAAGTGGAAGTAAGAGTGCCGGTGTATCTTCTTGACCACGTTTCCCTGGGCGCAAGCCTGCCAGTGTGGTCGGTGCAAGATCGCAGCCAGGCTCCGGTGCAGGGCAGCGTGGTTGAAATTGCCCAGGCTGGCGCCATTCGTGGCGAGCTGCAACCGCTGCTGGTGAACCTTCCTGCTAACACCTTGAATGCAGGTGTGCCGGTAGAAGTGGGCATTACCCCGCAAACCACCGCGGCCTTAACGGTGCCGCTGCTGGCGGTGATACGTGACGTAAATGCCGCTGCCAGTTCCGCTTTTGATACGACATCCAGCTCTAATTCCACACCCAGCTCCAGTGCCAGCTCTAGCACCAGTGTGTTCCTCGTGCGTGATGGTGTTGCCCGGCGCACGCCGGTCACGGTATTGCGGATATTGGGTGAACGCGTGGCCATTCAAGCCGAAAGCCTGGTGGCGGGTGATCAGGTGGTGTACGCCGGTATGACCAAACTGGCTGACGGCGACACCGTGATTGAAGCGGCGCAAGCTGTGCGCTCTCAGCCTGTAGAAGGATAGTAACGCCTTGACCACCCGCCGCCTGCTGAATTTTCAACGCCTGCTGGGCATGGTTGTCACCATGCTGTGCCTGTTGGGTATTGCTGCTTACAGCACCATGCCGCGCCAAGAGGACCCATCGTTCCCCTATCGGGCGGGCCTTGTGTCGGTGGTTTATCCCGGTGCCAGCGCCGCGGATATAGAGCGTCTGGTGCTGCAGCCGCTGACCGACGAGCTGCGGCAAGTAGAGGAACTGGATTATAGCCAGGGCATTGCTCGCACCGGCGTAGCGCTGCTGACCTTACGCCTGAAAGACACGATTTATGAAACCGATCCGGCGTGGGACCGAGTACGCCGGGCGATGGACCGGGCTCGCCGGGATTTTCCTGACGCTGTTGGGTTGATGACGCTGGACGATCGCTTGATTGATATCCCGGCGATTGTGCTGGCGGTGGCGGGGTCGCCCTCTGTTACCGAATTGACCGCAGTGGCCGAGAGGCTTAAGAAAAACCTGGGCGATATCAGTGGATTGTCCCGCGTTGAGCTAGACGGCGACAGCGATGAACAGATAACCCTGGCGCTGGACGACTCTGCGCTTTTCCGCCTGGGCATATCCCCGGCCCAAGTGTTGGACACCCTGGCACAGCGCAACCAGACCACGCCGGGCGGCTTTTTGGTGGTAAACGGCCGCCGCCTGTCGATACTGCCCAATAGCGAATTTTCCGATATTGAAGCCATACGTGCCACTCCCATTGAGCTGCCGGACGGCTCCCAAGTGCCGCTTGCGGCAGCGGTGGAGGTGTGGCGTGGGCCAGTGGAACCGCGCCAGCCGGAAACCTGGTATGACGGCGAACGGGTGGTCACGCTGTCGCTGATAATGGAAGAAGACACCACCGATGCCATCCGCTTTGGCCAGCAGGTGCGTGAGCGGTTGCAACAGGTTCAGGGTGATTTTGCGCCTTATCAGATTCACGAGATGTTCTTCCAGCCGGACAAGGTTCAGGAGCGCTTGATAGGTTTGGCGTGGAGCCTGGTGCTGTCGGTTCTGATTATTGTAGCGGTGGTGTTCACTGGCATGGGCATACGCATGGGTTTGTTGGTGGCGTCCATTCTGCCGATGGTTGCGCTGATCAGTCTTGGCCTTTATGACATGGGCGGAGGCGTGCTGCACCAGGTAGCCATTATCGGTATGGTGATTTCCTTAGGGATTCTGATTGATAACGCCATTGTGATTGTAGAAAACATACAGGGCCATCTGGATGAAGGCATGCGCCGGCTGGATGCCCTGCGCAAAGCGGTGGGTGAACTGGCCGGGCCTTTGGGCGCTTCAACCGGCACCAC
>JBALXR010000043.1:0-25129 GCA_036960525.1 Marinobacter sp. | reverse complement strand
CCAGATGTCCACACGATCTCGCGGGGGTCGGCATTAATCAACGTTGCCACCTGGCGGCGTGCAGTTTCTACCGCCGCTTCGGCCTGCCAGCCATAACCATGGGTACGCGATGCAGGGTTACCAAAGGCGCCATCCAGTGTCAGGTAGCGCATCATTTCTGCGGCTACGGCAAAATCTGCGGGCGTAGTGGCCGCATAATCGAGGTAAACGGGTTTTTTCATGGTGTCAAAACCAGACTTAAACCGGCGCCTGTTCGCTTAGCAGCCGGGTGTTGATCGTTTCAAAACCTGCCTCGCTCTGGCGCAGATTCTGGCGGTCCGCCACTTGGCGGATTTCACGTTTTTCCATCAGGTCGTTCAGGCTAATGTTGTCCAGAAACTGATGAATTTGCTCGCTAAGGTCAGACCACAGATGGTGAGTCAGGCATTTTTCGCCGCTCTGACAATCGCCTTTGTTGCCACAGCGCGTGGTGTCAAGTGACTCGCTGACAGCGTCTACCACCTCTGATATGAAAATGGCATCAGCGCCACGGCTCAAGCGATAGCCGCCGCCCGGGCCGCGAATGCTGGCCACCAAGTGCCTGCGTCGCAGCCGTGAGAATAACTGCTCCAAGTACGACAGGGAGATTTCCTGGCGGGCTGATATATCAGCAAGCGTAACCGGCCCATGGTCACCGTGCAGTGCAAGGTCCAGCATAGCGGTTACTGCATACCGACCTTTTGTTGTCAACTTCATAAACTCCGCCCCGCGATGGAAATTGACCTCTATTCGCAAACAAGAGTATGAATTGACCCACTAATTCAGTCAAGTATTCAGCCGCTATCCTTGCTGGGTTCGCTTGCATTCGTCTTGACGCCCACTTTAGCGCCCTCTACGGTGCTATCTTTAGCAATCTCTTTAGCACTCTCTTTAGCGCTCGGCTCGACCGCCACCGCTGCAACCACTTTTGCGTCTTCGCGGTTCTTTTTGCGCGAAGCCTCGCTGTCTGTATCGCGCAGGCAATCAAAATCGTCCTCTGACAACACCGGCAAGTCTCCGTTCGGATAATCGGCGCTTACCTTGCGCAAGGCTTTACACATTATTTCCATGCGGTCGTCTACCGCGTGCATGTGATCAAGCAGCGAACGCATTGCCCGCGCCAGGGGGTCTGGCATTTCTTCCGTAACACCATAGGCGTCAAAACCCATGCGCTCTTCCATTTCCCGGCGCCGCGAGCTTCGCTCGTCTTTGTCTTTTTCAATCACGCGACCCGGTATGCCAACAACGGTTGCGCCTGCTGGCACCGCTTTTGTGACCACCGAATTGGAACCCACTTTGGCACCCGCGCCTACTTCAAAGGGTCCCAATATTTTGGCCCCGGCACCTACGACCACTCCGTCACCAATGGTGGGGTGGCGCTTGCCCTTGTTCCAACTGGTGCCACCCAAGGTAACGCCCTGATACAAAGTGACATCGTCACCGATGATCGTGGTTTCGCCAATTACCACGCCCATACCATGGTCGATAAAAAAGCGCCGACCAATGGTAGCACCGGGATGAATTTCAATACCCGTAAACCAGCGCGTAAGCGTAGAAAGGGTACGAGCCAGCCACTTCAGCCCCACGCCCCACAACCAATGTGCCACCCGATGCAGTAAAAGTGCGTGCAGGCCAGGGTAGTTGGTCAGAACCTCAAACGTATTACGCGCAGCAGGATCGCGGCGGAACACACTGCTAATATCTTCTCTCAGGTGTCTAAACATGACTTTTGCCTTGGTCCTGCTCCGGCTTTTGTAGCCCGGTATCGGAGGTTGATTGCTCGGTTCCCGAGGCGCCCGCCGCTTTTTGAACGGCAGACAAAACACCTCTCAAGATATTAACTTCCATTCGGTCCATTTTTGCCCGCTGGAACAACCTGCGCAGGCGCGCCATCAGTTGGCGCGGTTTGTCCCGGCGATGAAAATCAATTTCTTCCAGCACCTGTTGCAAATGGCCAAAAAAGCCTTCGACATCGCCAACGCTGGCAGGAGCAACGTCCCACCCGGCATCACCAGGCTCTGCAATTGACTCTAAGTAGGGCCGCCTGGCATCTGATTCAAGGCCTTTCAGATAACTCATGCGTAATTCATAACACATTACTTGAACCGCCATCGCCAGATTCAATGAGCTGTAATCCGGATTGGACGGAATATGAATATGATAGTGGCACCGTTGCAGCTCGTCATTGCTCAACCCATGATTCTCCCGACCGAACACCAGTGCCACCGTGCCTTGGCCGCAATGACTGGCGGCCGCCGTTGCGGCTTGGTCTGGCGGCATCACCGGCCAAGGCACCTTGCGCCCGCGAGCGCTGGTACCCATTACCAGTACGCAATCTGCCAGTGCTTCATCAAGACTGCCCACCACAGTTGCCGTGTCCAGAACATCCGATGCCCCAGCGGCTCGAGCGTATGAGGTTTCATCCGGGAACGATCGCGGGTTCACCATCCACAAATTTCCCAGCCCCATATTTTTCATGGCTCGCGCTACCGCACCAATGTTGCCAGAGTGAGAGGTTTCCACCAGAACAATACGAATTCGGTCGTTGTAGGTGTCGGGTGAGCCCAACGGGCGGGACGGTTTGTGCATGGTAACGGCCTGTCAGCAAAATTAGGCGGCAATAATAACAGATAAACCACCAAAGCCGGCGGGCAAACCATGTATCAAATGGCCATTATCCGTGCTTGTGCGGAGTCTAAAAACAGACAAAGCGCACATCGACTGCTACAATACGCGGCCTTCATACACCCGGATAATGATTACTCAGATGCAACCAGCGATTAAAATGGCCCTGCGCGTTGCGCGCCAAGGGTCGGACTACTTGAAAGCACATTTCGAGCGCCAGGAACCCAGCGACAAAGACAACAGCGAGCGTGAGCATCAGCTGGATCGCGTCGAACAGGCCATTTACGATAATTTCGTAGAGCAGCTCGAAAAAGCCTATAAAGACCACCACATTGCTCCCCTGAACCAAGCGGATGCTGGCACCTATGATAAAAGCTGGCACATCTTTCCGGTTCTGGGTCGTGACAATTTTCTGCGAGGTATTCCGGAATTTGTTTTGGCACTGGCCCAGAAAAAGAACAACCGGATTGAGAGCCTGCTGATTGTTAACCCGGTTACGGGCGAAGAGTACTCAGCCAGCCGTGGCCACGGCGCCGCACTGAACAGCCGCCGGGTGCGGGTATCAGAAGTGCGCCAGCTAACCAGCGCAGCGATAGCTACAAACGTTCTGGACCAAGCCCGTAAAGACGACAATCCACAACTTTGGGGCGAAATGGCCACCGTTCTGGCAACCAACTCGCGCATTTTCCGTACATCCGGATGCGTGGTGCTGGATATCGCACGGGTATCAGCCGGCCATCTGGACGCAGTGATCGCCTTTCGTCCGGAAGGCGCCGAACTGGATCTGGGCGTTGCCTTGGCAATGGAATCGGGCGCCTTGACCGGGGATTTCTCTGGCAACCCATCGGTCAGTAATGCAAAGCAGCTAATAGTGGCTAACCCCAAGCTGTTTCGTGAATTGCTGAAGGAACTGCACCCGTTCCGCGGCCGCTTGCCACGTTAGAACACACTTGCTTTGCTAGCAAGGCAAGCACAAAAAAACCGCCAACTCCTATGGACTGGCGGTTTTTTTATGGTTGAAAAACCGCTGCCAATAAATCGGCAGGGCTTCTCAACAGGGTCTTTCAAAAGAGCTACATACGGTTCAGCCATTCCGGCGGCTGCTCGTCTTCATCCTGACCGACCACACCTTCCTTCGCTGGCAAGATCAGATCTTCACGAGACACACCGAGCGCAATCAGCAAGTTCGCCGATACGTAAATGGAGGAATAGGTACCCACCACTACACCGATAATCAGCGCTAGGGCGAATTTATTAATCGCCTCACCGCCGAACACGTAAAGCGCAATCAGCACCACCAGCGTGGTACCGGAGGTATTGATGGTACGGCTAATGGTCTGGTGAATAGAGGTGTTAATCACCTCCCATGAGTCCCCTACCCGCATGGTACGGAAGTTTTCCCGGATACGATCCGCCACCACAATAGTGTCGTTCAGCGAGTAGCCGATGATCGCCAACAGAGCGGCCAGAACCGTAAGGTCAAAGGTCCACTGAAACAGCGAGAAAATACCCAGCACAATAATGACGTCGTGAGCCAGGGGCAACACAGCGGCAATACCGAATTTGAACTGAAAGCGCATGCCAACGTAAACCAGCACCACCAACAAGGCAATCAGCATACCCAGACCGCTGTCTTCTTTCAGTTCTTCACCCACCTGGGAGCCGATAAACTCCGAACTGATTAGCTTGAGCTCAGCTCCGCCTGCAGTCAAAGTGCTGGTGATCTCCTGAGCCAGCATATCATTACCCGATTCTGACAATCGCACCAAGACCGTTTTGTCAGAACCGAAATTCTGCACCACAAACTGCTCATAGCCGGCGTCACTCAGCGCTGTGCGTATTTCAGCCAGAACTGGCGCTTGCTGGTATTCAAATTCCACCGACGTGCCGCCGGTGAAATCCATACCGAAGTTCAGCCCGCGCACCCCCAGCAAACCGATGGAAATCACCATCAGAGTGATCGATAGTATCGAAGCAATCTTACGAAAGCCCATAAAATCAAACGGTTTTTTCTTAGCGTCATACATTAGCCTGCCTCCCTCCGATCGAAAGTTTTTCGACCCTGCGACCACCATAAACCACATTAATGATACTGCGACTGACCATCAGGCCAGAAAACATCGATGTCATAATGCCCAGGCTTAAGGTAATCGCGAAACCTTTCACAGGGCCGGAGCCCATGGCAAACAAGATGAGCGCCACCAACAAGGTTGTGATGTTCGCATCGAAAATAGACACAAAGGCCCGCGAATAACCGGCGTTTATGGCCAGCTGCGGCGCAGTACCGGCTTTCAATTCTTCCCGTATACGCTCAAAAATCAACACATTGGCGTCTACTGCCATACCCACCGTCAAAACGATACCGGCGATACCCGGTAACGTCAGCGTAGCCGACAGAATCGACATGCAGGCAATCAGCAACATCAGGTTCAGAGTCAACGATACATTGGCAACAAGCCCGAAACCGCGGTAGTAAAGCGCCATGTAAATCAGCACCAGCACAAAACCCAACAATACTGACATCATACCGGCATCGATATTTTTCTGGCCCAGGCTAGGCCCAATGGTGCGCTCCTGTACAAAGTACATGGGCGCGGCCAGTGCACCGGCACGCAGCAGCAGAGCAAGCTCCGACGCTTCCGGAATCGAGTTCAGACCGGTAATGCGGAAGCTCGCACCCAGTGCAGACTGCACCGTAGCCAGACTGATGATGCCTTTGTCCACTACCCGCTTTTCTTCGGTGACCACTTCGCCGTCAACCATACGGTCTTCGGTTTCAGTGCGGAACTCTATAAACAGCACCGCCATACGCCGACCAACAGCGTTGCGGGTGGCGCGGTTCATCAAATCGCCGCCCACAGAATCCATAGTGATACTGACTTGTGGCTGTCCATTTTCGTCAAACTGCTGCTGTGCATTCGCCACGTTGTTACCCGTGGCAATGAGCTCACGTTCAAGACGTGCGGTGCGTTCGGGCGTATCACGAAAACCAAAGCTTTCCACGCTGCCGGCCGGCGTGTCTGGCCGAGCCTCCATGCGGAACTCCAGATTCGCGGTTGCACCCAATACACGTTTGGCTTGAGCGGTATCCTGAACACCCGGCAATTCAACGATAATGCGACTGGAACCCTGGCGCTGCACCAAGGGCTCTGCCACACCCAGTTCGTTCACACGGTTACGGATGGTGGTCAGGTTCTGCTCAAGGGCATACTCCTGAATGGACCGTACTTCGACGTCGGACAGGGTCAACGCAATAAGGCGCTCGTCGCCACGGGTGCGTTCATCCATTGAAAACTGAAGGTACTGACGGCGAATCAGGGTAAATGCATCGGCGCGGGATTCATCATCACGAAAACTGAGAACAATTTCTTGACCGTCTTCCAGGTCTCCCTCTAGCTCACCACCACGGTAGCGAATGCGCTCTTCACGCAGTTCACGCTTAATCTGCCCGGCTAAAGCTTCCAGACGCTGACTTACCGCGGTTTCCATATCCACTTCCAGCAGGAAGTGAACACCGCCGCGCAAATCCAGGCCCAGCTTCATTGGACCGGCACCCAGACTGCGTAGCCAGCCAGGAGTAGAAGCCGCCATATTCAGCGCAACCAGATAGTCTTTACCCAGTACCGCTTGCACTGCAGGGCGGGCCTGAAGCTGATCTTCGCCGCTGGTTACCCGAATAAGCGCGTCACGATCCTGCAAACTGCTGCTTTTTACCTCGATACCTTGGGCCTCGAGAGCCTGCACCGCACGCTCCAGAACGCGCGCGTCGACTTCGGTACTGCTGCGGGCACCGGTAACCTGAACGGCGAAATCATCCGGGAACAGGTTGGGGAGTGCATATATAAAACCGATTGCCAAGGCAACCAGAATAATGAGGTTTTTCCAGAGCGGATACTTGTTAAGCATGGGGTTCCTATAAGCCGGGCTGGCGCCGACCGTGGTGTTTCAGCCAGATAGAACCAGCCGGGCTAAAAGCCCGGCTGAACGTCCGTTGGCGCGGCTCAGATATCTTTCAACGAGCCTTTTGGCAAAGCACCGGAAATCGCTACTTTTTGAATACGAACTGACACGTTGTCGGCCACTTCCAGAACGATAAAGTCATCAGACACTTTGGTGATTTTGCCAACCATACCGCCAGAAGTAATCACTTCGTCGCCTTTGTTCAGACCAGACATCAATGACTTATGCTCTTTAGCGCGCTTGGACTGCGGACGCCAGATAAGGAAGTAAAAAATCAAAATAAAGCCGGCAAAAAAGATAACCTGCCCCATAACGCCCATGCTACCGCCGGCTGCGTCCTGAGCCATTGCCAGCGTGGGAACCAGTGCCAGCAGTGCGGCAACGAGTAATTTGATCGATTTCATGCATTTTCTCCGTTAATTGAATAATAAAGTGTGAATAACAGGTTCAGGCGCCACTAAGCTCAGGCACAGTTGCGCCGCGCAAGGCGTAGAATTCGGTTACAAAGTTGCACAATGTACCTGCTTCAATGGCCCTACGCAATCCACTCATCAGGTTCTGATAATAGCGTAAATTGTGAATGGTGTTCAGTTGCGAAGCGAGCATTTCTCCACACTTATCCAGATGATGCAGATAACTTCTGGAAAAGTTCTGGCAGGTGTAACAGTCACAACTGTCATCCAGCGGAGCCGTGTCATGACGATTTTTGGCGTTGCGGATTTTAACAGTGCCGGTAGCGGTAAACAGATAGCCGTTGCGAGCGTTGCGGGTAGGCATTACGCAATCAAACATATCTACACCGCGACGTACTGCTTCTACTATATCCTCAGGGCGGCCCACACCCATCAGGTAACGGGGCTTGTCCGCTGGCATTTTTGGCGGCAAGTCGTCCAAAATGCGAATCATGTCTTCTTTGGGCTCGCCCACCGACAGCCCTCCAATGGCGTAACCGTCAAAACCGATGCTGGTCAGGCCGTCCAACGACTGCTGGCGCAGGCCTTCATACATTCCGCCCTGCACAATGCCGAACAGCGCCGCCGGATTCCCCTCATGGGCATTCTTGC
Source organism: Marinobacter sp. (assembly GCA_036960525.1). GTDB lineage: Bacteria > Pseudomonadota > Gammaproteobacteria > Pseudomonadales > Oleiphilaceae > Marinobacter. The sequence goes on along the minus strand of JBALXR010000043.1, from coordinate 17,462 downwards.
TACGAGCCGCCCAGCGCAACGACAACTCCATCGAATCTTTGGCTTCTTTCTCAGTAGCCGGATAAGGCGTGCATTCGTCAAAGATCATCACGATGTCAGAACCTAGGTCGCGCTGCACCTGCATCGCAATTTCCGGGTTTAATTCCACCGGCGAGCCATCCACCGGCGAGCGAAAAATCACGCCCTGCTCGGTAATTTTGCTGGTTTCGCCCAAACTAAACACCTGAAAGCCGCCAGAATCGGTCAGAATCGGCCCCTGCCACTGGGTAAAGTCGTGCAGATCGCCGTGTGCTTTGATCACTTCGGTGCCCGGGCGCAGCATCAGGTGAAAAGTATTACCCAAAATGATGTGAGCGCCAATTTCCTTGATGTCACGGGGCAACATGCCTTTTACTGTGCCGTAAGTACCAACGGGCATAAACGCCGGCGTTTCCACCACACCGCGGGGGAAGGTCAGGCGGCCACGGCGCGCACGGCCGTCTTCACCCAGTTTTTCAAAGCTCATGAAACAGGCGTCAGTCACCGGGTTTCTCCGTGAAATTCTTGTGTTTCGGGGCCGCCCTGCGGCTCCAGTGCAGAGTGCTGCAGCATGCCACGGCTAGGCACTTGCCCGGTAATGAACATGGCGTCGCCATAGCTGAAAAAACGATACCGTTCGCGCACGGCTTCTTTATAGGCGCCCATCACGTGTTCGTAACCGGCAAAAGCACTGACCAGCATGATCAGCGTAGATTCGGGTAAATGGAAATTGGTAATCAGTGCGTCGACGGCCTGAAAACGGTAGCCGGGATAAATAAATATGTCAGTGTCGCCCGTAAATGGGCGCAGGTCGCCCTGGCGACTGGCTGATTCCAGCGAGCGCACCGAGGTGGTACCCACCGCAATCACTCGGCCGCCACGGGCGCGGGTGCGAGCCACGGCATCTACCGTGTCCTGGCGCACATGCACCAGTTCGTGATGCATTACATGATCTTCCAGTTTATCTACCCGCACCGGCTGAAAGGTGCCGGCGCCAACATGTAGGGTCACAAACGTGGAGTCTACACCCATCACTGCAAGCTTCTGCAGCAGCGCTTCATCAAAATGAAGACCTGCGGTTGGCGCGGCAACCGCACCTGCCTCACGGGCATAAACGGTTTGGTAACGCTCCCGGTCAGACGCTTCATCCGCGCGATTAATATAAGGTGGCAAGGGCATGTGACCCAGGCGATCAAGAATATCCAGCAATGATTCGCTGCCGCCAGCCTGCAACTCGAATAGGGCATCGGCACGGGCGATAACGTTCAACGCAGTTCCGTCTTCCAACAGAACCTGTTGCCCGGGCTTTGGAGATTTGGAAGCGCGCACGTGTGCCAGCATCTGCTGGTCGCCGGTAATGCGCTCCACCAGAATTTCTACCGCGCCGCCGGTTTCTTTCTTCCCGAACAAGCGCGCAGGAATCACCTTGGTGTTGTTGAACACCAGTAAATCACCAGGCTGTAAAAGATCGGGTAGGTCTGTGAAACGACGATGATTAACATCGCCAGACAGGCCATCAAGGCAAAATAGACGGGAAGCAGAACGTTCACTCAAAGGATAGCGGGCAATCAGCTCATCCGGTAAGTCAAAATGAAAATCGGAGACATTCATGAAAAGGACTATGCACGAAACCGCAGGGTGCGGCTTATAAATATATGGTAGCGGCGGGCGGACTCGAACCGCCACACTATTACTAGCAACGGATTTTGAATCCGTCGTGTCTACCAATTCCACCACGCCGCCATCAGAAGAGGGGCAAGTATACTGACGCTGGGCCTGAAATCAACAATAAAATCAGAGCAATTGCCCTATTAAGGCAATAAATTACAAACGATCAAACAATGACAGCTGGGAAACCCGCGCAAACGACTGTTGCGCCGCCTGCAATACAAAGCTCTGAAAGCTCAACCTGCTAATAGCCTCTGCGTAATCAATGTCCTGCAGCTGGGAGCGGATCTCTTTGCTGTAAAGCGCAGAATCTTCTAGAAACGCCTGGGTGGATTCCACCGAATTCATCCGCCCACCCAGCTCGGTCTGTTTCAGAATGAAGCTTTCCTGGGCGTTATCCAGGTTGGCCAGGGAGCCGGCAATTAAATCGTTGTAGGCATCTGAGCCGGCGCCATCGCTTTTGCTCAGGATATCCAAGCCGCTGATCAGGTTTTCGATGGTTTTGAATACTGACTGTTTGTCGCCGGTTTCGATGGTGAACACATCGCCTACTGCCGCATCTGTCAGGGTGAACTGCACGCCGTTCACGGTGACCGGCTCGCCGGATTCGAAGGCAACAGCCTGAGTAACCCCATCTTTATCGACATACTGTAATTCATCTGGCGCTGAGATGGTCAGCTCCAGAGTTGCCAAACCGCCAGCCTCTAAATCCGAACGATTAATCACACTCACGCTGTTAATACGGCCGCTGGATGGCGGGGCCGGCGGCACCGGAATCGCCGTTGCGGTTCTTTCAGCGCTGGCCGCAGCAGGAATACGATCAAAAATTTCTTTACCGTGATCGCTGATAGCCACGCTAACGCCGTCGTCAATTTCGAGCATCCGCTGGCCTTCGTCGCCCTGATAAGTCCAACCGTCACCTTCGTTAGCGAAGGCCGGTGTACCCCCCTGGAAACCACTGAAAATGTACTCGCCCGAGGCGTCCTGGGTATTGGCCATTTGCGCCAGCTGCTGCAGGCGCTCTTTCATTTCCGAACTGACAGACAGCCGATCGTTGGCCGACAGCGAGCCGTTACCAGCCTGTACCGTCAATTCACGCACACGCTGCAGAATATCCAGGGAACTGGAAATGGCGCTTTCTTCCTGGCCCAGCCGGTTGTTGGCCAGTTGTGCGTTGCGCTCGAACGTTTCTATGCGCTTCACTTCCTGGTCCAGCTTCAGAATGCGCGCCGCCGCGACCGGATCATCCGACGCCCGGTTAACGCGCTTACCCGTGGCAATCTGCTCATCGGTTTTGTTCAGCTGCGCGCTCAGGTCCTGCAGCCGGTTGATGCCGCCGGAGAAAATTTGTTGTGAAGATATTCTAATCATCTCGCATTACCTTTTTGAACCTTGTCCGCCTTAGCGGAAGGTTTGCAGCAATGTGTTGAACAGGTCCTGTGCAACAGTAATCACCTTGGCCGACGCATTGTAAGCGGCCTGGTACTGAATCAGTTTGCCGGCTTCCTGGTCCAGGTTCACCCCGGAAATAGACTCGCGCTGATTGGACGACTGCTCCAGCAGGGTTTTTCCCGCCTGCAAGTCCAGCTGGCTTTGGCGGGTTTGTACACCCACATCTTCCACTAGCCCAGCGTAGCCTTCGGCGAAACTCTGGCTGCCGCTGTTCAACGTATTTTTTGTTCCGAACGATGCCAGAAACTCGGCGTTGCGGTTGTCAGATACACCATTTGCGTTGAATTTTATGTCAAAGACGTCACCTACCTTGGGCTGTCCGGTCACATTAAACTGGAAGCCCTGATAGGAGGGATCTGAAGTAACGTCGCTGAACAGATTTTGACCAGCCACATACGGGGCGTCGGTGACAATGTCCGTGCCACCACTGTTAATGGTATAGGTTAGGCCGCCCAGGGCATCCTCACCAAATGTTACGGTTGTCGGTGCGGCTGCCAGTCCACTGGAGGTAAAAGCAGGCAATAACGCATTGGTATCCGGGTTACGCACCGCCAGCATGGTGCCTTGGCTGATCGCACCGGTACCGCTATTCCCGTTGCGACCTTCCGCCCTCACGGGGCTGGCAAACGCCAGGTCTTCTTCACGTCGAACCTGCATGGCAATGTCAGCGGCGCCATTGCGTGAGGGTTGAACCTGGAAGCTGTGGCCATCCGTTAACGTACCGCCGTCATAACGGATACTGAATCCGGGCATAATGATTTCGTCGCCGACCGCGGGCAAACTGCCGTTTACCACTTCGCCAGTGCGATCATTAGTTAGCTGGTAACTGCTGGTCGCGCCAAATTTCAAACTCCAAGTTCCGGCGGCAAGCGCAGAGCTGTCGGTTATTTCGACGGCCAACTGGGCGTTACTCGCGGGCTGATTATTGGCGTTAGGAACCACCCGACTAGCCTGCAAAGCCGCGCTATTGAAGTCCTTAAAAAACAACCCTCCCAACTCACCTTCCAAATCCATTCCGATCTGATGCTGGCTGTTCATGGAATCGGTCAGCGCAATGGCAATACGGCCAAGCTCGTCAAATGCCGGCGCTAATACCTGCTGCTGAAAGTGTCGCAGGCCGCCCAGTGTCCCCCCGTTAATCTGACTGTCGACATTCACAACCCGGCCACTGGTGCCCAGCGTAAACTCCAGCATTGATGGGTCAGAGGCACTCCGGCGGGTGCCCAATTCTGCAGCGATATTGCCTATAACCAGGCCCTGGCCGTTGTTCAGGGTGACATTCACCTGGGCGCCTTCGGTTGGGCTGATTTTAATGCTGACCAGTTCAGACAGCTGGCGCAGTTTTTCATCACGCTGGTCCAGCAGATCGTTGGGCATTCTGCCCTGGGCAAGGCCGGGGGATTGGGATATCGCCGAGTTCAAATCAGCAATGCTGGCAATCAGCGCGTTAGCGTCTCTAGCGCCCTGTTGCATCTGGGTTTTTACCGATTCACGCTGCTGAATGAACTTTTCATTGAGCGCAGAAAAGCGGCTTACCACCTGCTGGCCTTCGCTCAGTACCAGCTGGCGCTGAGGTAAAGATGTCGGATCTTCGGCGGCGTTCTGCAGACTGGCAAAAAAGTTGTTCAAGGCATTGCTTAGGCCCGTAGACTCGCCACCCAGCAAATTGTCCAGCCGACTCAGCTCGTTGTTCAACGTTCTTTGCTCGCCCTCCAGACTGGAATCCTCACGAATTTGCTGGGTCAGATATTCGTTAGCCAGGCGGCGGATGTTTTCCACGTTGACGCCGGTGCCAATACTGCCGGCGCCGGTACGCTGCGGTGTCTGCGCGCCAAACTGCACCTCCTGGCGGCTATAGCCCGGTGTGTTAGCGTTGGTAATGTTGTTTGCGGTGGTGCTCAGCGCAGCCTGATGCCCAAGTATGCCGCTTAAACCAATGCCCAGTAATCCTGCCATTGCGTTTACTCCCCGGCCTCAGCTTGGCCCATGGAAACCGTCATCAGAGAATCCCGGTTCATGATGCTGCGAATTTTCTCAGCGTAATTCGGATCGGTGGCATAACCGGCCTGCTGCAGTTTTTCAGCAAACTGGGCGGGTTTGTCCGCCACGGCCAACACGTCCCGATAACGTGGATTAGATTCCAGAAAATCTACGTAGTCCCGCATACTGGCTTCGTAATCGGCGTAAGCACGGAACTCCGCCTGCTCTTTCATCGGCACGCCTTCGCGGAACTCCGTGGTGGTAATAGCAACCGAATCACCCTGCCAACGCTGATCGGCCTTTATGCCAAACAGGTTATAGCTGGGACTGTCGCCCTCACCTTCAATCATGTGTTTGCCCCAACCGGTTTCAAGCGCGGCCTGGGCCACCATAAACCGTGGGTTAATGCCGCTGTCTTTGGCGACGCGTTGCGCCATGGGCAGCAGGGTTTGTACGAACTGTTCCGGAGATTCAAAGCGCGCGAGCAATGGCGCGTCGTCTTCGGAGACATCAGCCATAACCGGCAAGGCTTCAGCTAGCTGTTGCACACTTTTAACTTCCGCTGGCAACCGTGGCGACAAAGGCGGCACACTGCGATCGTAATCGGCCAACGTCGCTTTTTGGCCGGCCAACGGGCTACCGTCAGATCTCAGACCGGGTACTTGCGGGCTGAGCTGGCGCACCAAAGCATCCGCAAGGCCAGTGCCCTGGTTACCAGACATCGACAGGCTTATCTGGTTGTCAAACATATCCCGATACGCCTGGCTTTCGTTGGTGTTCAGGAAGTTGCCTTCCGCCATCACATCGCCGGCTTTGCGCATAGACTTGAGCATTTCCGCCAGAAACAGGCTTTCAAATTGCCGCGCCACTTCTCTCAGCGCCGATTCCTTATCGGTACGGGCCTGAGTTTTAAGCGCGTTCAGACCTTCGAAGTCGGTGTAGACATTGGCCTGTTGAATCCGGTAGTCCTGCATCGCTCTGCCCCTGCTGCTCTAAATAACAATCAGCTCGGCGCGCAAAGCACCAGCCTGTTTTAACGCTTCCAGTACCGCCATTACGTCACCCGGGGCGGCACCCACCTGGTTTACCGCCTGAACTATCTCGTTCAAGGTAACCGCAGGGCCAAACTTGAACATGCGAGCCGGGTCTTCGGTCACCGCAATCTGCGTGTCTTGCACCACTTCGGTGTTGCCAGCCGCTAAAGGATTTGGCTGCACAACATTGGGGTTTTCCTGAATAATCACGGTCAGGCTGCCATGGGTAACCGCGGCCGCGCTGACCTTCACATTTTGGCCCACCACAATGGTGCCAGTGCGGCTGTTGATCACCACCTTGGCGGCGGCTTCAGCCGGATTCACTTCAATATTTTCCAGAATCGACAGAAAGCTGACTCGCTGGGAAGCATCCCGCGGGGCGCGCACAGAAACAGAGGTGGCGTCGTGGGCGTAAGCCATATCAGGGCCCAGGTTGCTGTTGATGGCTTCAACAACCCGACGTGCGGTAGTGAAGTCTGAGCGCAACAGATTAAACGTAACGGTATCGCCATTATTAAATGGCGAGGCCACTTCGCGCTCGACGGTGGCGCCGTTGGGAATTCGGCCGGCACTGGGAATGTTGACGGTAATGCGTGAGCCGTCCAGCCCTTCAGCGCCAAAGCCACTGACAGTCAGGCTCCCTTGCGCAAGCGCATACACGTTGCCATCAGCGCCTTTCAGCGTGGTCATCAGCAGGACACCGCCGCGCAAGCTTTTGGCGTTGCCGATAGACGACACGGTAATGTCGATTTGCTGACCGGGCTTGGCAAACGGTGGAATGGTAGCGTTCACCGTCACCGCAGCGACGTTCGCCAGCTTTGGATCAACGCCTTGCGGCAGAGTGACGCCAAACTGGTTCATCATGTTGCGGAAGGTCTGGTTGGTAAATGGCGCTTTGTCGCCGCTGCCGGCCAAGCCAACCACCAGGCCATAACCCACCAGTTGGTTGTCACGCACGCCTTTGATGCGGGCCAAATCCTTAAGCCTGTCAGCCATCACCGGCGAAGCCACCATTAAAGCCATTAACGTTATTGCGAAACAGTTGCGCACATTCGTTTTGCACAAGCTCATTTTGAAAAAAATCGCGTCAAAAAGGTTCACAGAGGCCACCATTCGCTGTTGAAGAAACGCCCCATCCAGCCCATCTGGTTGGCTTGGTCAAAATCACCGGTGCCACCGTAAGCAATGCGAGCATCGGCAATGCGGTTAGACGCCAGAGTATTGTCTGGTTTGATATCCTGAGGTCGCACCAGTCCTGTCAGGCGAATGTATTCTTCGCCATTTGTCAGCGACAGCCACTTCTCGCCACGAATGCGCAACACGCCGTTAGGCAATACTTCGGTGACCGTTACGGTGATGCTGCCGGCCAGGCTGTTGCTTTGATCGGCCTCGGCGGCACCCTGAAAATCTCGCTGTTGCTCGATAGCCGTTGCCAGCCCCAATTGGTTTCTACCCAGTATGTTAGGCTCGGTCAGGCTAATGTTACTGTCTTTCGAGATACTGGTTTCCGCGTTTTTACTGGCGCGGGTAGACTCGTTCAACGTAACCGTGAGCACATCGCCCACATTGAGCGCCACTGTGTCACCGTAAAAATTGTAATTGCGGCTAACCTGATAAATAGAACCGGTTGCAAGATCTTGCTGCATCATCGCCTGGGCCCGCACCGGAGCATATTCCGGGTCGTCCGGCATGGCCCGGGGGCGGCTCATTGCAGTACAACCCTGAAGCACCGCCAACACCAGAACCATGGCAACGCTGGCGTTGCGGCGGAACTGTAAAAAAACGGCGTTAGCTGTCATAGCGAAACCTCTGGCCGGCAACAACCGGCATTAACCAATATTGTTGGTGATAAACTGCAGCATCTGGTCAACAGTCGACACTACTTTCGAGTTCATTTCATAGGCGCGCTGGGTGGTAATCATATTCACCAGCTCTTCCACCACTTCCACGTTGGAAGACTCGATAGAGCCCTGCTCCAGCGAGCCCAGCCCGGCCAGGCCAGGTTCACCTTCGGCCGGGTCGCCACTGGCGTTGGTCTGCTTGAACAGGTTATTACCAATCGCCTGCAGACCCTGCGGGTTGATAAAATCCACCAGCGTTATCTGGCCAAGGTTGATAGGAGCGGCCTGATCGTCGGTGACAGCGGTTACAGTGCCATCGCGACCGATGGTCACGTTCGTGGCGTTTGCTGGAATGTTGATGTTGGGCTGTAAGGCGTTGCCGTCGGGGTTTACAACATCACCATCGGAATTCAGCTGAAACTGACCGTCGCGGGTATAGGCGGTTTGGCCGTCTGGCAGTTGCACCTGCAAGAAGCCGCGACCGTTAACCGCCATATCCAGTGGCTGCTCGGTTATCTGCAAGTTGCCCTGGGTAAACTGTTTGGCGGTGCCCACAACCCGCACACCGGTACCCAACTGCAACCCGGAGGGTAGTTCGGTGTTCTGCGTGTTCAAACCACCGGGTTGGCGCTTCACCTGATACAGCAAATCCTGAAACACCGCGCGGTCGCGTTTGAAACCGGTGGTGTTCACGTTCGCCAGGTTGTTAGAGATGGTGGACATGTTGGTGTCCTGCGCGCTTAACCCGGTTTTACTGACCCATAATGCTGGATGCATTTTTATCGCTCCCTACCGTAAGGCTGTTGTGGATGGCGGCGAAATCTTGCCGCTTTCCTGCCCGCCGGCGTGTTGTTTCAAGTGTTATTAGAGGTTCTGCAACAGCCGTGCCGCTGCTTCAGAATTTTCTTTGGCGGTGCTCATTACTTTCACCTGCATTTCGTATTGTCGCGAAAGCTGCAGATTGGAAATCATTTCGGCCACCGCGTTTACGTTAGAGCTTTCCAGAAAGCCACCGGAAACCCGGGCGTTGGCATCAGCCGGTTCACCACCACCAAGCGCCTGGTCGGGCTTGCGACGTATGAAGCCATCCGGGCCTTTTTCCAAAACCTGTGGCGGCGGCGTTACCAGCTTGAGCCGGTCCACCTCCACCAACTGATCGGGAGGGCCACCCACCGGAACGATAGACACCGTGCCGTCAGCACCAATCTGAACGTTATCAAAAGGCGGCAAAGCCACCGGGCCACCGTTGCCCAACACCATTTCACCATTGCTCAGGCGTAGCAGGCCATTCACGTCGATTTGCAAAGAACCACTGCGGGTAAAGACCTCTTCACCCAGATTGTTTTGCACCGCCAGCCAGCTGTCGCCCTCCATCGCCACATCCAGCTTGCGCCCGGTTTCCATCAGCGCACCTGAGGACAAATCGGTACCGGGGCGTTCAGTCATGGCGTAGGCGCGCGTAGGGTGATGCTCGCCAAACACCGGCATACTGCGGGCCTGAGCAAAGTCTTTTTTGAAACCGGTGGTGGTCACGTTAGCCAAGTTGTTGGCGTGGGCGCGTTGGGCCAGCATATTCTGCTTGGCACCGGACATTCCGATATAAAGGGCTTTGTCCATGGGGAAGGCTCCTGCCGGATATTTGACTGTTACCAGTGTTTAAGCAGGAGTCGTGCCAGTTTGAGTGGCGACGAAATAAGAAAGCATCAGGAGTACGCAGAACCGGGCCTTATCTGGCCCGGTTCTGCAAAAAGCACCCTGGCGGGCGCTCGACTACTTACCTCAGGTTGATGATGGTCTGGGTGACCGCATCCGAGGTTTCAATGGTTTTGGCATTCGCCTGATAGTTGCGCTGAGCAATAATCAGGTTCACCAGTTCCGCAGACAGGTCTACGTTGGACTCTTCAACTGAGCTGGACTGAATCGCCCCCAAGGTTCCGGTGTCAGGCCGGCCAATAACCGCCTGGCCAGATTCGAACGTCTCCACCCAGCTTGTATCGCCTGACGGTGACAGGCCATCGGTATTATTAAAGCTGGCCAAAGCCACCTGCCCCAGGGATTTCGACTGGCCATTCGTGTAGCGGGCAAAAATCACGCCCTGCTGCGAGACGTCCAGCCCCGACAGCCGGCCAGTGGTGTAGCCATCTTGGCGTTGATCGTTGACACCGAAGTTGGCGCCATATTGAGTGGTGCTACCCAAATTCAGATCAAACGCGGCCCCGGCCAGTGAAGCAGCACCATTACTGACCCCTTCCCCATCTTTTGGCTGCCAATTCGCGATTGGAATTACACCATTGGCCGGTGATGTCAGTACCCCATTCTGGTCAAACACCAGGCTGGCAGCTGGAACCGCAGGATCGACAGAGGTATCGGTTGCACCTACATCTTCACCATCTACCTGCAAGTATAAATCCCAATTGCTCTGGGTGCCCGTTGGGGTCTGTTTGGCATAAAACTGGGTGACCTCGTGCGGATTGCCCAGACTGTCGAAAATAGTGGTTGCTGTAACGTGATTGTAGGTGCTCGGATCTAACGGGTTGAACGGAATAGGTGGCGTTGCAGTGAGCACCTGCTCCCGCGCATCCAGATTGAGGTCTGTACGCAAATTGGTGGTGCGCTCCGGCGACAGGTTGTCACTCGCAATTTTCAAGTCGTCCCGAATGCCTGACAAATTACCGGCGCCGTCTGCAACAAAGCCCTGTACCCGCATACCCTGGTTGTTCACCACAAAACCGTCTTTGTCAGTACCGAACTGGCCGGCGCGGGAATATCGAAGTTCGCCGCCATTGTTCAGCACGAAGAAGCCGTCGCCGTCGATAGCAAGATCCAATCCGCTATCGGTAAAGCTGACGTTGCCTTGGCCAAACGATTGTTTGACGCCCTGCACCCGCACCCCGTCGCCAACCGGCGCACTGCCAGAACTGAGAAAACCATTGGCGTACAAGTCTCCAAACTGCACTCGGCTGCCTTTAAAGCCCACTGTGCTCGCGTTTGCGATGTTATTGCCGGTAACGTCCAAGTCTACCGCCGCCGCCCTCAGGCCGCTTAATCCTGTGTTAAATGCCATCATTCACCCCTGCTGACGCCGGTATTAATTAATTTGTCGAACTTGCGACAGGTCAATAGAGCCCATCCCCGCAAGGTTCAGAGAAATAGAGCCACCTTTACCCAAAGACACACTGTCGACGTTTGCACTCATCTTTGTGTCCAACTGCTGCGAACCACCGGGGTAGGCACCGGAGGCCACCACGTAATAAGAGCCTTGCGGCAAAGCACTGCCGTTGCCGTCTTTACCGTCCCACGTGAATTTGGCAGAACCGGAGGGCTTGCCACCCAATTCCATCTGCCGCACCAACTCACCCGAACCGTTCAATATCGACACCTGAACACCGCCGGTTGAGGCTGGCACATCAACGGTTCCGTTAACCTCGCCACTGGCACCCAGCATCGCCAAATCCGACGACACCAACACAGTTTTGCCAACCATGGCAGAGGCCTGCAGAGCTTGAGTAGAACGGAATTCGCCGACCACGCTGTCTACGTTGCCAGACAATTTCTGCATTTCTTCCAGCGAACTGAATTGCGCCAGTTGGGAAATGAATTCGCCGTTGTCTTGCGGATCCAACGGGTTCTGATTCTTCAGCTGGGCCAGCATCAGCTCCATGAATTCATTTTTGCCCAGCTCACCTTTGCCGCTTGCCGACTGCTGTTTTAGCTGGTACTGGCTTAGGACGTCAGATGTCTGGCTTGCGTTTACTACACTCATGATTGATTACCGCCTGTTAGTTCTGGCCCAGAGTTAAAATGCGCTGCATCATCGACTTGGCAGTGTTCATGATGTCTACGTTCATCTGGAAGCTGCGGGAAGACGACATCATATCGGCCATTTCTTCTGCCACATTCACATTGGGGTAGTACACATAGCCGTCTTCGCTAGCAGCAGGGTGATTGGGCTCGTAGCGCATCTGCAGCTCGGCATCGCTTTCAACTATGCCTTCCACCCTCACACCGGCCCCGCCGTCTGTACCGGAACCGAACGCCGGTTGATTGCCGTTTAACAGCGACTGCTGAACCGCCGCAAAAACCGGCTTGCGGGCGCGGTAGGTTTCACCGGTGCTGGAACTGGCGGTTTCGGCATTGGCAATGTTAGACGCTGTGGTGTTTAGCCGCAGCGACTGCGCAGTCATACCGGAACCGGCGATGTCGAAAATGTTACCCAGTGACATAAAAATCTCCTGTGTTCACCGTGTTGACTGCAGCTTACTGGCCTGTCAGCGCTTTGCTGATCCCGCTGAATTTGCTGTTAAGAAACTGAAAGCTGGCCTGGTAGTCCATGGCGTTGCGCATAAAGCGGCTCTGTTCTTGCTGGGCGTCTACCGTATTGCCGTCTACCGACGGCTGATGCGGTGTGCGATACAACAAATCATTGTCGCTTACAGAGCCAGGCGCACCGCCACCTTCGCTTATATGGCCGCTATGGGTAGTGCTCATACCAAAGCCGCTGGCGTTGCTCTGCGCTTGTTTCATGATCGCCTGGAAGTCGATATCACGGGCCTTGAAACCCGGGGTGTCGGCGTTGGCGAGATTGTTGGCCAGAATTTCTGCGCGCTGAACCCGTGCCTGAAGGGCGTATTGGTGAATACCCAGTGCACTGTCGAATGTGATTGCCATACTGCCTCCGCAATTCTGTGCCGGCGGTTAACAAAAGATTGCCGGTTTCAGGTGTATGAAGAGTTAAAAGCAAGTGCAATGCCAGAATGGTGAAAACTGCGAAATTTTTTGTCTTTACGGGCTTGCGGGACTGTTATTAGGCTTTAAACGGCGAAACGCCGCTAAATAAGGCTGGTATTGAGAGGCTCGAACAACGCAACACCTGCGCCTGTGCAGAAAAACGGCAAACAACTGCCCTCAAGGTGCTCGCCAATCACAGCGTTTTTGCCGCCCGGATGTGAGCAGTTAGCGCAGCGGCAGCGTAGAGTGTGTAGACGCAAGTTGCGTTGACCCTCTTTCGCTGACCACTTTCCGCAAACCATCATGGAGCAAGCCCGTGGCCAAAATCTGCATCTTCCCTATTCCCGGGTGCGTCACCTTTCCCGGCACTGTGTTCCCGCTACACGTGTTTGAGCCGCGCTACCGCGCGATGATTCAACACTGTATGGAAACCGACACTCTATTGGCTATCTGCCACACCGAAAAACAGTTAAGCCCGGGCAAGCAAGCAGAGTCTTTGGAGCAAGCACTAAGCTCTAATCAGGCCACCTATCGGCCCTTTGATGTGTTCAGCGCAGGCCGATGCGAGCTTTTGGAAACCATGGAAGACGGTCGCCTGTTGCTGAACGTGCACATACAACAGCGCTACCGGCTGGATCAGCAGCTTCAACAGTTGCCGTATCAGATCTATGAGTGCACAGAGTTTAATGACCAACCGCTCAGCGACAGTGAAACCCGCGAATGCGCCGAATTACGGGATAAAATTCTGCACCGGCTGGTCGCTTTGGGCCACGGCGACCCGGCGATTCGAAAATCGGTGAAACAATTGGCAGAATCAGAAGAATGGCAAGCAAAAACCGACGGTCAGTTCAGCCTGGCGCTGTTTGGCGTGGTGCATTTTGAGCCTGAGCTCATGCAAGAAATTTTGGAAATGGATTCAGCGCCCCAGCGCCTGTCCCAAACGCTGGAGCTACTGAACAACCTCTAATGAGTACCCAAAAAGGTGCTTTGTAAAGGTGCTCTGGAGAGCGCTCTGTAAGGGTGCCCTGCAAGCATAAATAGGCGCTGACTACTGCGGCCAGCGCGAAACAAACGCCGCCGGTTCAGGGCGCGGCACCGCAGGCTTGGCACAAACAACGCTGCCCGTGTAAATAAAGCCAATCACCGATTCCTGCTCGTTCAAACCCAGCGCCCGTGTAACCGCTGGATTATAAGTCGGTGACCCGGTTCGCCACATGACACCAAAGCCCGCATCCTGAAGCGCCAGCTCTAGCAAGGTGGTGCTGGCGGCTGCGGACAAAACTTGCTCGCTGGCCGGGATTTTCGGATGTTCAACCGGTGACGCAATCGCCACAATCACCATGGGTGCCCGCAGCGGCGCTTTGCGAAGCTTCGCAAGAATTTTTTCATCGGCTTCCTGATCGTAGGTGTCTGCAAACAAATCACCCAAACGCTCAAGACCTTCGCCTTCCACCACCAAGTAACGCCAGGGCCGTAAAAGACCATGATCTGGCGCTCGCGCCGCGCAGGCAAAAGCCCGCGCCAGAACGTCCGGTGCCGGTGCCGGGGCTTGCAGGCGGGGTTCGGAACTACGGGCAAGAATAAAATCGCTGATAACCGTCATAAAATCCTGTCAGGTGTTAAAATAAAGTCTTGTTATAGCACTCAATGGTGACAATTAACTATTGCTGTTAGGCTGAGTGCCCTTGTGTAAAACCAACAATTAAAAGTGACATGGAGGCTACTGTGAGCGCACCCAAAACCTTTCACAGCTTTGCTGACTTCTATCCGTTTTACCTAAACCAGCACCGTAACCGAACCTGTAGGCGATTGCACTTTATTGGCAGTTCACTGGTGCTTGCAGTCATAGCCTGGGTGGCTGTATCTGGCAATTTTCTTTGGTTACTTGCGCTTCCAGTAATCGGATACGGCTTCGCCTGGATAGGCCACTATGGCTATGAGAAAAATCGCCCTGCTACATTTCACCACCCCCTGTACAGCTTGATGGGCGACTGGGTTATGTTCAAAGACATGCTGACAGGAAGGATTCGATTCTGAAATGAGCAGAGCATCTGCCAACATTCGCGATACCGGAAAAATCCCCGCTAACGCTTTCGACACCGCTGAAGAAACACCGGCACCCGCAGTGCCTATCATGCCAGACTATCTTGGCCGCACGCTGGGTTACGCCGCCATGGCCGTCATTATGGTCGCCGGTATTATCGAAGGGCATCACTCAGTGTGGCTCTATGGCATGGCCGGATTTGCAATAGTATGGCCCCATCTGGCCCAGCTGTTCTCGCTGGATGCCCGCAAACGCAACTCACCTACCATTCGCCAGCAACTGTTGCTAATAGATTCTGCCATTTCCGGGGCGTTTATCGGCAGCCTGGGCCTGGTCAGCATTTCCGCTGCGACCATTACCTTAATGGTGATGTTCACCTGCTTTGTGGTGGGTGGTTTAAAGCAGTGGGCCATGGGCAGCCTGATACTTTTTGCGTCGGCGCTGGCCGTGTTTTTTTTATTCAACCCGGACCATGCCATCACCCTACCTCCCCATGCAGATTTGCTGGCGGTGATCGTAGCCGGTGTTTACATTTGCGCAACCGCTTTGTTTTCCCATCAACAAGCCAAAGCCCTGCGCCATGCAACGTTATTGATTCAAACCCAGCGCGAACAGTCCATCGCACTGTCGAAACAATTATCAAAGTACATGTCGCCGCAGGTTTGGCAAACCATCTTTACCGGCCAGCGGGATGTACGTTTAGAAACCCAGCGCAAAAAGCTGGCGGTGTTTTTTTCCGATATTCAGGGTTTTACCGAGCTGTCGGAAGAAATGGAACCGGAAGCGCTAACCGATGTGCTGAATCATTACTTCAATGAAATGTCGCAAATTGCCCTCAAGCACGGCGGCACCATCGACAAGTTTGTGGGCGATTCTATAATGATTTTTTTCGGCGACCCCACCAGTCTTGGTCAACGCGCAGATACGTTGGCCTGCGTATCTATGGCCATCGACATGCGCAAACACATGAAAATACTGCGCCAGAAATGGCGCAGTCAGGGTATTAAAACGCCGCTACAGATTCGTATGGGCATTAGTACAGGCTATGCCACCGTCGGCAACTTTGGCGCCGCGAACCGCATGGACTACACCATCATCGGCAAAGAAGTGAACCTTGCCAGCCGGCTGGAACATCTGGCCGAGCCCGGTGAAATTTTGGTGACCCACGAAGCCTTTTCGCTGATTAAAGACGGCATTATGTGCCGCGATAAGGGCGAGGTAACAGTCAAAGGCTTCAGTAGGCCGATTGCAGTGTATCAAGTGATCGATTATCGCTGCGACCTGGGCCGCAACCGCAGCTTTCTGGAACACGAACACAGCGGGTTTACCTTGTATCTGGATTCCGCAAAAGTAAACGAAAACGATCGAATTGCCATACTGCGAGCACTAGATGAAGCCTCTAGCCGCTTACGCCATCAACGGGACTGATACGCGCAAACGCGACTCCTAAAAGGCTACTGCCGTATCAAGCGCGGGCCGGAATTGGCATCAGCGCTGGTGCTGCGCCACGGATTAATATCCAAACCGCCGCGGCGGGTATAGCGGGCGGTTACAGTCAACGCTTGCGGTTTACAACGGCGCATCAGGTCTGTGAACAGAGTCTCTACGCAGTGCTCGTGAAAGTCCTGCTTCTGGCGAAAGCTCACTATGTAACGCAACAGGCCAACCCGATCCAGCTTCAGCCCGGTGTAGTCAATTAATACCGAACCCCAGTCTGGCTGTCCGGTTACCGGGCAATTACTTTTCAACAGGTGTGAACACAGCTTTTCGCTGACGATCTCTGTACCGGTTACCAGCGACTCTGGTGCGTAGTCGTAAACCACATCAACCAGGGCTTCGTCATCAATCAGCTGATATTTCTGAGGCCGCCCGTGGGCCAGAGCGCCCTCATCCACACTGTGCAGGTTCACCCGAACCGCGGCACCACAAGCTGACGACAAGTCTGCAACGATCACTTCGCAAATCCGCTCAGCACTGGGGTAAACAGTCTGGTTCAGTGAATTCAAATACAGCTTCAGTGATTTGGACTCAACCAGCTGAGGCGATTCTGCCGGAAACTCGATTTCCGCCCAGGCCACCACCGGTAAACCGCCAGGGCGCAGCCAGGACACTTCCCAAGCTTGCCATAAGTCCCCTCCAAACCAGGGCCAGCGGCCATCGTCCAGGCCTATGCGCTGGCGATTGTGCAGCCTCGGAATCGGAAACAGCTGGCCGGGATCGTAGGTGTCCGGGTATTCGCTGGTTTTCCCCAGCGGCGCGTTATCAAGTGCCATGAATTTTCCTGAATCAGTTACGAATGCCTTTGCCACGGTGCAACAGGTTCAATGCAACCGCCGCCAACACCACAATAAACAGCAGAATCATACCCAGAGACACAAACGGATTCACGTCTGACACACCCAGAATGCCATAGCGAAAGCCATTCACCATATACAGAATCGGGTTGATCATAGAGATACTGCGCCAGAAGTCTGGCAGCAGATCAATGCTATAGAACACGCCGCCCAGATAGGTCAGCGGTGTCAGTATGAACGTCGGCACAATCGAGATATCGTCGAACTTGGTAGCCAGCATGGCGTTAATAAAACCGCCCAGGGAAAACAGCGCCGAGGTCAGAATCACGGTGACCACCACCATCAATATGTTATGGAATGCCAGATGCGTGAACACCAGCGACACCAGCGTCACAATCACGCC
>JBALXR010000042.1:0-25993 GCA_036960525.1 Marinobacter sp. | reverse complement strand
ATATTGAACTGCTCGGCGACGTTCTCCGCGGTCTCCGGCATCGAGTGGGTGCCAAAGGCCTGTTTCATCAAAGGATTAATAAAACGCCAACCGATGGTTGTGTCCTCGATCATCTGACCGCGCGCAAATGCTGCTTCTGCTTTACCCATAACAAAGGGTGCCCGCGACATAGACTCCACACCGCCAGCCAGTGCCAACTCGTATTCACCGGCCTTTATCGCGCGGAAAGCCGTGCCAACCGCGTCCATACCGGAACCACACAGTCGGTTCATTGTGGTTCCGGGCACCGATGAAGGCAGTCCCGCCAACAGCGCAGACATCCGAGCCACGTTGCGGTTGTCTTCACCGGCCTGGTTGGCGCATCCCATAATCACCTCGTCGATGGCTGCGGGATCAAGATTCGGTGCTTCAGCCAATACCGCCTTGAAAATATCTGCAGCCAAATCGTCAGGGCGCCGATTCGCCAGCGTTCCACCGAAGCGCCCAATAGCACTGCGGCGCGGGTGGCAAAGATAGACCGCGGCATCATTTGCGAAGTTCATGATTTTTCCCCAACACTTTCGCCTGCGTGGTGACGGGCAGTTCGCTCTTTCAGATCACGCAAGATCTTGAGTTCGTGAGCCGTCGGTGCCGGGGTGGTTTCGAGCCCGGAAATAAAGCGGACGTCCCATCCGGTCGCCTCAATCACGTCTTGTTTTGACACCCCGGGATGCAAAGACGTAACGATCAGCTCTTTGGTATCAGGATCTGGCTTCATGACACACAAATCGCTAATGACGCGGGTTGGACCCTTACCGATATTCGGCACGCCATCACGGCTTTTGCCATCGCGACCGAAACCCAGAGTGGTGACAAAATCAACGTCTTTGACGAACGTGCGCTTTGAATGCTTTAACGTTACAAAGACCTCACCGGCGTTGGTCGCAATTTCCGGCGCGCCGCCCCCACCCGGCAAACGCACCTTGGGTGAGACGTAATCCCCGATAAGGGTTGTATTGAGATTGGCGAAACGATCGATCTGGGCCGTACCCAGAAAACCAACGCTCACATGGCCGCCTTGTAGCCAGTAGCGAAACATCTCTGGCACAGACACTGTGGTCAGGGCGGACTCGCACAGCTCGCCATCGCCAATGGACAGGGGCAGCACCTCTGGTTTGGTTTGTAGAGTGCCGGACTCATAGATCAGCACGACATTCGGAGCGTGGGTCAAGCGTGCCAGGTTGGCCGCTTCAGAAGGCAGACCAATACCTACAAAGCAGGTCATGCCGTTCTCCAGGGCCCGGGAGGCGGTGACTGTCATCATCTCGGCGGAGTTATAATCAGAATTCATTGCTGGACTCCTTCGGTATTCAGAACATTCTCATCAAGCCAGCTGATAAAGGCTTCGCGATCCCGGGCGATGGCGTCCCACTCTTTATAGAAGCGATTATCACGAGGGTAGTACCCGTAGGCATAAGAGGGATGCGCGCCCCTTTCCGCTACTGCAATGGCGCTGACTGCCCAACCGGGGATCACGCAGGCATTTGGTCCAACACCGAGGTCATCGACGACTTCTTCAACAGTAACAATGCACGCCTTGGCGGCCAGCATAGCCTCCTTCTGCACCCCAATAATGCCTTGCACCAAAACGTTGCCCTGTCGATCAGCCTTTTGGGCATGCACAATTGAGACGTCCGGACGCACCGAAGGCACAGCGGCCAAACGCTCACCGGTGAAAGGGCATTCGATAAATTTAATCTGATTGTTCACTTTGGGCAGGTCGCTGCCGACATAACCGCGCAATATAGCGAGCGGTAATCCAGCAGCACCCGCTTCGTACGCACAAGCCATGGCTGCGTGGCTATGTTCAAGAATCTCTATCTTGCGAGGCCAGCCATTTTCCAATGCGTCACGCAGTCGATGCAGGGAGCCAACACCCGGATTACCGCCCCACGAAAAAATCAGCTTACTGGCGCAACCAGCGCCTATGAGTTGATCATAAATCAGATCTGGGGTCATGCGGATCAGCGTAAGATCGCGCCTTCCCTGACGGATTATTTCGTGGCCCGCAGCAAAAGGAATCAGGTGAGTGAAACCCTCCATGGCCAGGGTGGCGCCGTCTTTGACATAGCTCGACACCGCATCATGCAGGCTAAGAAACTCGGCCATAATCATTTACCTCCAGACTTGTTTTTTGTTCGCACAGTGAACATCTATTTGCTATACGAATAATTTAGTCAATTATGGCGAGTCCGTCAAACTTAAAAAATGCGTGCAGCCCTTCAATTTTGCGAGGAATTCGATATTTTTAATTAAGTATCAGAAACTTATTTACAGTCAGGGAAATATAAATAATAAATAAAACTTGAACATATATCCGCCACGCGAACTTTTCGGTAGATTTGGATAACGTTCAACTATCTTTTATCAAGGAAGCGGACTCTTATGGATGCTCTGGAGCAACAGAATACTCTAAGCCCCGAAGACCGGGATTTTGTAACAGCACTGGCAAGTGGCCTTGACGTCATTCTGGCTTTTGACGCCGCCAATCCGCGCATGACACTGAGTGAGGTGGCGGTACGAACTGATATGAATCGCGCCCGGGCCAGGCGCTTTTTACTGACGCTGCATGCGCTCGGCTATGTGCGCAAACAAAAACGTTATTTCGAATTGACTCCTAAAACGCTGCAGCTCGGTTACTCTTTTCTCTCGGCAAACAACTACCATGCGGTAATCCAGCAATACCTTGAAGACATCACCCTTGAGTGCGGCGAATCCTCTTCGCTGGGCGTTCTGGATGGCGACGAAGTGGCCTACGTGGCCCGCTCCGCCGCCAAACATCGCTTAATGGCGATATCGCTCTCCGTAGGCACGCGATTGCCCGCAGCCTACACGTCGATGGGACGAATGCTGCTAGCACAGTTGCCAGAAGACGAGCTCAAAAGCCATCTCGACAGGGTGAAACTTGAGCGCCATACCGAAAAATCCATCTACAACCGCGCAGAGCTACACGACTGCATCCGCAAGGTGCGCGCACAAGGCTACTGTATCGTTGACCAAGAGCTGGACTCGGGACTACGCTCCCTCGCAGTACCCGCTTTCGATGCCAAAAATAAACTCTTGGGCGCCATTAACATTAGCACCAACGCATCACGTATCAGCCTCGATACACTGCACAACACTTTCCTGCCACTATTGCTGGACAAGGCCCGGCTGATTCATGCCAATGTTAGCTAACCGGCCACACCTGTTTGTTCGCGCCATAGTTCTTAAGCCATTATTTCAGAGCTCAAGACTTTAAAAATAGGCTCAGGCATTCGTAACAACCCCATGACCTGTCAATCGCTCCCGGTCATGAGGTTGTTCGAAACTGAAAACCGGCCCTTTCGGCACGATGCGGGTGGGGTTAATGGTGGAATGACTGCAGTAGTAGTGGCGCTTGATATGGTCGAAGTCCACGGTCTCTTTCATGCCAGGCCATTGGTAAAGTTCGCGCATATAGTTCGCTAGATTGGAATAATCCTCTATGCGTCTTATGTTACATTTGAAGTGACCGTGATAAACCGCGTCAAAGCGAATCAAGGTAGCAAACAAACGAATATCTGCTTCAGTGAGCCACTTTCCGGCGAGGTAGCGCCGCTCTGAGAGACGTGCTTCCATTCGATCAAGCGCCTCGAACAGCGCAGTCACGTGCTTGTCGTAAACCGCTTGTTCAGTAGCGAAGCCTGCCTTATAGACCCCATTATTGATGTTTTCGTAGACATCATCGTTGACCGCGTCGATGATCCCTCGCATGGATTCAGGATAAAAATCGAGACGGTTGTCAGTGAGCTCGTCAAACGCGGAGTTGAATATCCTCACCAAATCCGCAGACTCGTTATTAATAAGCCGGCTCTGTTGTTTGTCCCATAACGCGGGCACCGTAACCCGACCGGTACAGTCCGGGTCAGTCAATGTGTAGAGTTGGTGATGGAACTCCACGCCGCTGACAGCATCTCCGCTTGAGCCTTCCTCTTCGCGGTAGGACCATCCCTGGTCAAGCATCAACGGACTGGTGTATGACACCGAAACAAGATCGTTAAGTCCTTTAAGCTGTCGCAGCATCAAAACTCGATGCGCCCACGGGCAAGCGAGGGACACGTACAGATGATACCGATCTCGATCCGCAGGAAGCCCTGGCTGCCCTTCGGGGCCCGACGTGCCGTCAGGCGTTATCCAGTGGCGTAGCTTTGAGGATTCACGAACAAACTCGCCTCCTTCCTTCTTGGTGTCATACCCCTGGTCGTGCCATTTTCCTGCAATCAATAGGCCCATAAGTGTCTCCGGTAATTAGCTGATAAATTCGGCCGAAAGCATAAACGGTTTATCTCGGCCATTCCGTTCAAGTTTTTCAACTCTTTAGTCGCGATAATCGAATGGTTTGAGACTGAGCACAGCTTCTTTGAGCCACCTCGCAACGCTCTTTATAGCCGGGCCAGCGCCATCCCGATCCTTGAATATGAGCTGCATGGGAACCAACCGCGAGCCTACATCACCCAACGGCAGAGGTTTTAACCTGCCACTTTCGAATGCCTCGCGGAGCCGGATCTCCGGAAACCAGGCAAAACCCAGCCCACGTTCAAGCATGTCCTGAGAGGTTGATAGATGGCTGACCGTCCAGCGCTGTTCAGCCTCGAGCCATCCGGCATCCGTCGACTTATGACGCGCCGAGTCCCGCACTACGAGCTGGCGATGCTGCTCTAAATCGCGCAGGTCAAGTGGGCGCCCCAAAAGATGCAAGGGATGGTTTGGATGCGCTACGGCAATAAAGCGCAAGGTAATCAGTGGTTCACCCAGAAAACCGCGGGCGGCAATGCTCGATATAACAAGGTCGGCGCGCCCATCCTGGAGTATTTCTACACCCCCATTGAGAACCGTTTCATACAACTTTACTCGCACGAACGGGTACTCCTCGGAGAAGCCCTCCATCGCACGGGCTAAAACATCAACAGGAAATATTTGGTCAACCGCCAAACTAACTTCGGATTCCAATCCCCCCGCAACGCTCTCTGCAACGGCTTCTAGCGCTTCGGCGTTCTCGATCAGCTGCCTTGCGCGGCGCAACAGCATCTCCCCTGCTTCGGTCAAACGCACTTGTCTACCGACAGGTTCAAACAAAATTACGCCCAGCTGAGACTCTAATTTGTGCACAGCGTGGTGAAGAGTCGAGGCGCTTTTATGAACCGCCACGGCAGCTCGGGCAAAGCCTCCATGATCGACAACTGCAGCCAGCATCTGCCATTGCACTAAGGTTACACGTGACATTTCGTTTTACTCGAATGATAAGACGAAAATTATGCGATTAACGTTCGAAAAACTAATTGTATAGTAAATGAACTCATCAGGACTACGGGATTTTTATGACAACGCGCACCATCCAACGCAAAACAAAAAGTCAGCCCAGCCAAGATGGCGACGGCGTCAAGATTTCGCGAATTAATGACTTCAAGGGCGGACTTGACCCATTTCTGATGCTCGACGAGCTCCGGTCAGAATGTCCCGACGATTACATTGGTGGCTTCCCGTCCCATCCACACCGGGGCATTCAAACATTGACCTATGTGCTCCAAGGGGGACTCACCCACAAAGATCATTTGGAGCACACCAGCACCATCGGTGTGGGAGACGCCCAGTGGATGCATACCGGCCACGGGATGATCCATTCCGAAATGCCTCTAACCGATGTCCATGGACTGCATGCTTTTCAGCTTTGGCTAAACCTGCCTGCCCGCGACAAGCTCAGCGACGCCACATACAGAGATGTGAAAGCAGTCGAGATGCCGCGCATCAAGGCCTCTGGAAGTGAACTGATCGCCTTGGGCGGTGACTGGAGGCTTGATGGTCAAACAATCAGCGGCCCCCTCGATAATTTGGCGGGCCAGGGAGGCGTGGCGCATTTATGTTTTGAACCAGGGTCGCTCATTTTTGAGCACTCGGCACCCACGCTGCTGATCTATGTATTCGAGGGACAGCTCGAGGTAAGTGGCCAAGAACTCAAAAAGGGCGAACTAGGGTGCCTGAGCCCGGGAAGCGAAGTACACCTGAGCGGCAACACCAAAGCGCAAGCCTTGATTCTAGCAGGCGTTGCACACCGCGAACCCATCGCTCATTACGGCCCCTTTGTAATGAATACCCACGAAGAAATCGAACAAGCGCTGCGCGACTATCGCAATGGAACCCTGGCGCTGTAAAAGACTCGCGAAAGCGGGGTAATACTCACTCCGAATAAAAACCACGTTAGAGAGAGAAAAAAATGACTTACAACAAAAAACAACGTAATTGCATTAGTGATCGGCGAACAAACCTGATGCCCATCCGCGGCCTCACCTATGTCAGCCTTATGGCGTTGGCATTACCCGTATTTGCGCAAGATAATCTACCTGCTGGCAGTAACAGCGGCAGTGACGCCAACAGAATGACCTCCATCGAAAACCGTTTAAACACAATAGAAGAAAAAGTACCTTTGCGGTTAAGTTTAGGCGTCGAAACGCTGTATATCCTCGCCGACCACGATGAAAGCAGTCGTGAAAAAACAGGCAATTTTTTTGCTGACAAAATTGAAATCATTGCCAGTGGTGAATTCGATAACGGGCTCTATTACAGCTCTCGTTGGGACTACCAGATAACCCAACAAGGCTTCTTTCCGGCTTATACATACCTGGGTTACGACCTTTCCGATAAATGGACCGTGCAGGGTGGTGTTCTAAACCAACCGCTGGGCGCTGGTGTCGACGGTTCTTACTATGACAACAGCTTTCTCAGCGATGTTCCATTATGGCTGGGGCTGGCAAACAACCCTGATATGGGTGTAAAAACCATTTTTAACGATGACGATCTAGAGTTGGTTTTCAGCTTCATGAAAAACACCGAGGCGTTGAGTTCCAACCCAAATGCTCGTTTTCGCCCGGATGTGGTCAGCCAAGGTTCAATCAACCCTCGCGGATTTAGCGGTGATACCTTCTTTGCCAACGTTGAACCGATCAACACATTTGGCGGCGGGGGTGCTTACACGCTTCAGCTTGGCGGCGACTCAACTTTACAACTCGGGGCCAATGGACAGGCCGGCGATTATTACAACACGAAAACAAAAAGTGATGGTGGCGACCATTGGGCAGCGGCTGCCTTCGCCAATTATAGTAACGGCAGGTTTGGCGGTACCCTTCAAGCCTTGGGGTATGACCACAACATAAAGGAAGATTCCATTAATGCGCCGGGCCAAACCCGAGACTCCATCGCCCTGTCGACCGGTGCACTTATTCCGGCCAACGGTACGGTTTATTCGTCACGGCTTTCGTACACCATGCCTGCTGACCTGGGAATCTACAAAAGCGTCCAGTTCTACCACGACTACGATTACCTGAACAGCGGCAGTGACGACAAATTCACGGCGTTGGACACTCAGTTCAATATCGTTGGCGTGCGACTGACAACCGGCAGTTTCTACACATGGATCAGTGTTCTAACCTCGAAAAATGCAAACTTCGCAAACGGGGGGCCAGCACGAAACGATAATAGCTGGAGCACACAGTTCAACATCGTGAACTCACTCTATTTCTGAGCCGTTAGAGGTAAGGTCCCGCTCACTGGCGTCAATCCAGTTTGCGGGTCCACCGACACTTATCGGGTTAACAAGGTTGACCCGATATTTTCACTAAATCGGTCTCAAGGCAG
The DNA here is from genome assembly GCA_036960525.1 of Marinobacter sp. Classification (GTDB taxonomy): domain Bacteria; phylum Pseudomonadota; class Gammaproteobacteria; order Pseudomonadales; family Oleiphilaceae; genus Marinobacter. Next base: position 18,304 of record JBALXR010000042.1, on the reverse strand, counting down.
CCTTATGAGCACTATCTCTTCTGTTCTTCAACACAAGATGCATGGACACACTAACCTGGCCGTAGTGACATTGATTGCGACATTGGGCGTGACATTGAAAGCCATTCAATGGAAGCGGTTACGAAACCTGGCGCTACTAGGCACCTGTTTTCTTGTTTTAACCGCTTGTTCTTCCGCGCCCAACCGTTCGAGCGCAGACCTTGGCATTGGCGACGCTGTACAAACAGTTTCAATTGAACCCGGCGCCCCCAGCAACGACCACCCCGTTAAAATCTCACCCCAAATTTTAGCCAGCTTACTGAATAATTTAACAATGAAACCGTCCCCTGAAGCGGATGATTTTTTTGGGCTATCCAGACAATCTCTAAACCAGTCAGTTTTCAAAAACGAGCAGTCTCGTCTCATAGCAATGGCTCTAAGCCGCAACCTCGAAACCGTTGGTCCAGATGAAGACATCGCCGTCCGTGTCGAACAGCAACGCACCGATCGCTACGTCGGTTTAAAAGATGCTGACATAACCGCCTTCCGCGTTTTTTTTGTCGATGGCAAGCTTAACCTGATCTTCGGGACTCTCGCTAAAAACCCGCGCGCAGATGCCAGTGGCATAGCACCCCCTCCTACTGATGCACCGAAACGCAGGCTGAATCGAACAGCCAATATCATGACAGAGATCGGTTCGCGAACGAGACCCGGTGAAGGCCCGGCAATACTGCTGCCAAATGTCGATGCAAGTCCAGGCGGGGACAATCGCGTTGATTGGTTGCAGTTCAGCAAACTGAGCGGCCCAAGTGATAGCTCTAACAAAACGGTGTCTCAAGCGGCACAACGAAACACGGATGAGAAAAACGATTCAACCGAGAACCTCTTAATGCCTACTGAAGGCAAAGATCTTGCAGAAAAACTGAAAGTAATAAAACAACTTCGTGACCAAGGGTTGATAACCAACGAACTCTATCAGGAGAAATTGCGGAGCCTAGTCGATCGTTATCTTGAAACACCACCTAATGCTAATTAGGGATATCTGTGCCGGTTTCAGCATCACTCCAGACATGAAAAAGGCAGATCAGTAAATGACTGGTCTGCCTTTTTTTAAGACGGCCGGCGCATCAGGCGCACCGCCAAGGGACGTTTTACCCCAGGGTTTGCCGAACAGCATGAACGATGTCAGAAAATGACTCCGGACGAGGCTCGGCGTTCACCTGAACACCAAGGCGCCTGCTGAGCTCGTCAGCAGACAAGAGCCCGCGAACAACTTTACCTTCTTCACCGGCAACCGTTTCTGTCACTAGAAGGTAGTCCGAATGCAGCTCCCTGAAGATAGACAGCAAGTCATCAACGGTCAGGCTTTGCAGTTTAGTGAAACCCATCGTTGGCAGGCTCCACACCGGCCGCATAACATCCTGTGCCACCAGGTCAGCGATGGAACTTCCACGCTGGCTGGCGATGCTCATGGGTAGGGAGCCGATCAGATCCTTCAGGTGCAGCATTCCGATCACATCGTCCTTGCGATTAATAACCACGCACAAGGTTTCTCCGGAAATCTCCAGCTTTTTCCCGATCGTGTGGATATCGTCTGACGCACGGACCGTAAGCGGGTTTTGCCTGTTAAAGTCTTTCAGCAGCTCTGTTGCAAGATCGTTGTAGGTAAGGGTATTTTGCGCCCGAGACGCAAGCCGGTAACGGACACTGACCGGTTGTTCAGCCATAACATGCAGTTGATTACTCATGGTAATTCCTCATTACTAAAGATCATTTTGTCATACACAACTTGCACGAATATAGGCAAGTAAAATTCTGCATTCATAAATGTCTAAAGCAGTGAAGGCGGCGCCTGTGACTGGCCGGGATAGCTGAGAAGTCGTGAAGGAGGCCTTTCAAAAGCCAACAGGTGCAGGGCATGGGAAGTGAGCGCCAGAGACGGAAAGCCAATAGTGAGAGGCTGTGTTATCGCATCCCCGGGAGAAGATGCCCCCTCGGCTGATTCCGCCGTTCCCTGCCAATCGCCCAGCGTAACGTCGGTTGCAACTGGCTTGCCCTGTTCTGGAAGGGCAACGGATACCAATGTCCAGACAACAAAAACCATTCCAAGCAATGCGACAAAACTGCATGTCAAACTGGTTTTTTGTTCTGGGCGACTGGTCATAATTTCACCGTTAACTGCCGAACCAACATTTGGGTTAATTTTTATAATAACGCCAATAATAGATAACAGTACAAGCTAGTTAAAAGAAAAGCACGCAATCAATTCGCCTGACATTAACACTCAATGCACCGGAATTCTCAACACGTTTTCCGGCACACTATCCAGACCACGCCTGCTACCTTGCAGAGACTGCTAATAAAAAGACAATCACCTAGGCGACTCAGCACCTATTTGCTAAAAGAAACAACAAAAGTAGTCAGAAAGTAGCAGGCGGCTGACTCTGAGGTCGCATTGAACCAAAACCCAAATCCAATAGCATGGAACTTGTTACGGGAAAAATAACAGGAGTAACCCATGGTCGGGCGCATCACGCTCCTTATTGTTTGTTTCTTTGCCTGTTTTTCCACAGCTCAGGCCGAACTCTCCGAAGACAAAAAAGCGCTGATAAAGGAACTGTTTCCGTCGGCAACGGTTATTGAAGATAAATTAGCGAATTTTCCAGTTTATCCCGTTTACCAGCTGCAGGAACTGCTGGGCTATGCCTACGAGTCGACTGATTTAAGCCGGCTTCAGGGATTCGCTGGCCAGCCTATCAGCATGCTAGTTGGCATGGATACCCGTGGCCGCTTTACCGGCGTAAAAGTTCTGAATCATCACGAACCCGTGTTTTTGCACGGCCTGGGAGAAGAACCGCTGTTCGACTTTGTTAATCAATACAAAGGCCAGTCACTGCGGGAACAGATCATTATAAACACATCCAATACCGGCCGGCCGGGACGAACCACTGACGGAAATACGGTGTATTTTGACGGTGTCAGCAAAGCCACTGTTTCCGTCCTTATTATCAATGACACCTTAATTTCATCGGCTTTAAAAGTGGCCCGCAACAAACTGGCGGGTTTTGTGCAGGCCGCACAAACACGGGCAAAACCAGACTTTTTTGAAAGGCTCAGCTGGCAACAGCTGCTTGAACGCGGCTACGTTGGCCATTGGCAGCTAAGCCGTGCTGCCATTGAATCAGAGCTCGGCCGCCCACTCACGGATTATCCCCAGGATTTTGAAGGGACTGACAACGACCCCTTCACCGAGCTATTCTTCGCCTATATCAACGCTCCTATGGTGGGCCGCAACCTGCTGGGAGACGAGGGCTATCGGAAGCTAATGGCTTATATAGACCCGGGTGCGCAGGTAATGCTGGTGCTGTCCAGCGGAGCCTTTCCCCATGTATCCGAAAGCTTTATACCCGGCAGTAATCCAGCACGGATTAGCCTGATCCAGAACGGGCTGCCCGTCGAAATGCGCGATTTGAATCTAGCCGGCCAGGGTCTGGAGCTTCAGGCCGCCGACATGCCGAACCTGGCGGTACACAATTTCTTCCGCACAGGAGGAAGCGCGGGCTTCAATCCCGGTGCCGATGCCACACTGAATTTTCACATCGAACTTTCCCGTAACCATCTGGTGCGAGACAGCGCCATTATGGAGATACCTGTTCGGTTCAACGCAGATTTGTTTGAAACGATAGAACCGGCGCCTTCGTTTATGGATGAACGCGAGCCTATCTGGATTGGCCTATGGAAACAGCGCTGGTGGCAAATCGCTATTTTGTTAACGGCGCTCACAGTGTTGACGGTTTTTTTCGCTCGCCAGAAGACATTAAGCCGCCACCCAAAACTGGTACACCGGTTTCGCTGGGGGTTTCTGTTTTTTACCCTGTTTTACATTGGCTTTTTCGCTCAGGGCCAGTTGTCGGTGGTTAATATCTACACGCTTTTTCTGGCGATCTGGGATGGTTTTTCTCTCAATGTGTTTCTACTCGACCCCGTTATTTTCATTCTGTGGGTGTATACCTTTATCAGCCTGTTCATTTGGGGCCGAGGCCTGTTCTGTGGGTGGTTGTGCCCGTTTGGTGCACTTCAGGAGATGGCGGCATGGCTGGGCGAAAAGTTTCGCCTGCGGCAGATCAAAGTGCCAGAGCGATGGCATCGTCGCCTGATTTTGATCAAGTACCCTATTCTGATCGGCTTGCTGGGCACGGCTTTTTACTCTCTTACGCTGGCGGAAAAGCTGGTCGAAGTGGAGCCCTTCAAAACCAGCATCACCTTGCTTTTTGTACGTCACTGGCCGTTTGTGGTTTACGCCGTCGGGCTACTGGTGATCGGGATGTTTATCAACAAATTCTATTGCCGCTACCTGTGCCCATTGGGCGCCGGATTGGCAATTATCGGCCGCCTAAGGCTTTTCAGCTGGCTGGACCGGGTGGAGTTGTGCGGCACCCCTTGCCAGCATTGCAAGAACGCCTGCGGCATTAACGCCATTCGCAAAGACGGAAGAATTGATTACGACGAATGCATTCAATGCCTGGAGTGCGTGGTGATACTCAACGACGAAGAACAGTGCGTAGACAAGCGCCTGCAGAATAAAAAAAGCCAGCGCCAGGCCCACATACTGGCAACCGACGCTGGTAGTCCTTAACAGGCCGGGAAGGCCTGAACGCTATGAACAAACTTCACAGCCTTGTGATGAGCTACGGGTACAGCTCACATTATGCCCGTGTCAAAAAAGCATCTGTGGCAATAACCTCAGCATAGGCAAATGCCAAACCGGCCATAAACGCTGCGTGCACATGCTCAGCCGGCACTTTAACGCCGTTGAACTCGGCGTCTAGTGTTGCACAGGCGTCGTGCAAAACAACGTTGGCGTAGCCCAGGTCGCCGGCAGCACGGGTAATGGCGTCGATGCAAATGTGGCTCATCGCACCCGCAATCACCAAATTGGTAATCTGCTCGCGCTGTAGCAGCGCTTGCAACTCGGTGCCTTTGAAGCTGTTTACTTCGTGCTTCAGAACCTGAAATTCACCGTCTGCCGGTGCCAGGCTGGAGCGAATGTTGGCGCCTTCCGTGCCCGGCACAAAGAACGGAGCGTCGCTGGAGGCAAATTCATGGCGAACGTGAATCACGGGCTGCTTGCGCTTGCGAAAATCAGCAAGCACCTTTGCAACGTTTTCAGCAGCCGCTTCGATACCATTCAGCGTCCATTTGCCATCGGGAAAGTAGTCATTCTGCATATCGACGATAATCAGGGCGGTCTTACTCATGTATTTCTCCAGTTAGATTGATACTGCTTATACTAACGTGCCCTGTTAGCCTGAGCGGGTGGCAATACTGACAATAAAAAGGCAAAAACTGACATGTTGAAAACCATCAATGTCGCTATTCTGGTTGTGCCGGGCACCGCGCTTTCAGCCGTTTACGGGCTAATAGACGTGTTTCAGAGCGCCAATCGCATTCTGGCTGAATTTCAAAGCACCCCTGACATTGACTTCAAGGTCACCCGCTGGCAACTGGATCAGGAGCAGGTTGTTTCGATGGATCCCGGGGCTGCGCGCCCTGCCCTGGTCATTGTTCCGCCAATACTCGACGGCCAGGATTATCTTGATCCACAACCTGTCATCAGCGCCCAACTGGCTAACTGGCATAAACAGGGCGTGGTCATCAGTTCGGCCTGCGCGGGTGCTTTTTTCCTGGCGCAGGCAGGCCTGCTGGAAGGACGTCGCGCCACCACACACTGGCAGTTAGAAAGCGCTTTTCGCTGTGCATACCCAACCATCGAGCTGGACACAGATGCATTGCTTCTGACAGATCCAGACCTGGTAACCGCCGGCGGAGTAATGTCTTGGATGGACCTTGGGTTGCACCTGATCGGGCGCTATGTGCCACCAACGGTGGTGCAGGCATTGGGCCGATTTTTACTGGTTGATACGGGCGTGCGCCAGCAAAGCTACTACCGCAGTTTCATGCCCGTGCTGGACCACAACGACCGGGCCATCCTTCAGGTGCAACACCATATTCACCGAGCCTTTGACCAACCATTAAACATTGCGCAAATGGCGGCGATGGCCGCGCTTACAGAGCGAACGTTCATCCGTCGTTTTATAAAAGCCACACAGCTGCGACCGGCGGAATACCTGCAGCAACAACGGGTTCATAAAGCACGGGAAAAACTGGAAAACACGGCCACAACCATCGAGCGAATAGCCTGGCAAGTTGGCTATGAGGATATAAGTGCGTTTCGCCGGATGTTCCAGAAAAAAACCGGTCTGACACCCAGCCAGTACAGAGAGCGCTTCGCTCGCAGCCAAAAAGAAAATTCAGGCAGCAAACAAAAAAACCCAGACCGGTGACTTGCGGGTCTGGGCTTTTCAGGCAATAAATCTTTTTTACAAGCTTATCGACTAGTACCGATTAACCACTTACTGCTGTTGCTTCGCGCTTACTCGCCAGCCAGTTAGCAGAAATGACAAACATCATCACCACCACACCGGCAATTTCGGTCATCAGACTGGGGTAAAAAACACCAAAAATTCCCGCAGTAATAGCCAGACGGGGCAGCCAGGACATACTGGTAAACAGATACCCTTCCAAGGCTGCCGCAAAGGCACCCAATGCTAAAATGGCTATGATTGCGTTCCAAGCCACCAACAGTACGGGGCCACCCATGATGATTTCTGGATTAAAAACCATAAACAGCGGAATCAAGTAAAGCCCCTTGGCAAACTTCCACGCCTGGAAGCTCGTCTCCATAGGTTTACTGCCCGCAATTGCCGCCCCGGCAAATCCTGCCAAGGCTATCGGCGGCGTTACGTTGGAGTCTTGGGAGTACCAGAACACCACCAAGTGCGCGACCAAAAGCGGCACACCGAACTCAGCCGTCAATGCCGGCCCAACAAGCACAATTAATACGATATAGCTGGCTGTTACAGGCAGCCCCATACCAAGAACCAGACTAGCCAACAACACCATCACCAAGGCTAAGACAAGGTTACCGCCAGAGAAGGCCAGCATCATGGCGGAGAATTTCAGGCCTAAACCGGTCAGGCCAACCACCCCGACAATAATCCCGGCCACCGCGCACGCCATAGACACCGCCACCGCATTGCGCGCACCTAACTCAAGGCCTTCCATAAGTTTAGCCAGGCCAGCACGCATAATGTCTTTGACGGCTGTAACGGTCACCGGTTGACCCTGCCGGGGCGCAAGAACAAAAAACCACACTGAGTAGCGCAATACGGCTACTGCCACTATTGTCACCACCGCATAGAAACCCACCCGCATCGGCGACATACTCATCGCGAGCAGCCAAACCAGCATGACTAACGGAAGCAGGAAGTGCCAGCCATCCCTCATTACTTGGCGCATCTGCGGCAGCTCTTCTTTGGGCAACCCTTGCATACCCTGCTTAAGGGCAATGATGTGCACAAAAAGATAAACCGTGGCGAAATACATAATCGCCGGCAGGATACTGACTTTAACGATCTCCAGGTACGGCGTATTGGTGTACTCAGCAATCAAAAAGGCACCTGCGCCCATCAACGGTGGCATAATCTGCCCGCCGGTTGAGGCTGCGGCTTCTATACCACCTGCCTGTTTGGCCTGATAACCCAGCCGCTTCATTAGCGGAATAGTAAAGGCGCCCGTGGTGACCACGTTAGCAATGGCACTACCGGAAATAGACCCCATGCCAGCCGAGGCTAACACCGCCGCCTTGGCCGGCCCACCGCGCTGACGACCGGTGGCTGCATAGGCCATGTCAATAAAGAACTTACCAGCACCGGTGCATTCCAGGAAGGCTCCAAACAGTACAAAAATAAAGATATAGGTCGCCGCCACGCCCAGCGGCAAGCCAAAGATACCTTCTTGCCCAAGATAAAGCTGGCCGGCAACACGATCAATGTTATAGCCCCGATGTTCCAGAATACCCGGCATCCATTCGCCCAACCACGGCAGCTCTCCGCGCGGGCCGGCAAACGCGTACACAATTGCTAACAGACCAATAACAGTCATACCGAAACCCACCGCGCGGCGACTGGCCTCTAACACGGTCACCGTGGCAATACAGCCAACCAGAATATCGGTGCTGTTCCAAAAACCCGCACGGCTGAAAATTTCGTCCAGATTGAGTACTAAATAGCCCCCCGTCAATACGGCACCGGCTAAAAATAGCGCATCCAGCCCCCACCCCATTACGCCCCGTTTACGGGTTGGGCCAAAGGCCGGAAACATTAAAAACGCCAGCACCATGATGAGCGCCAGATGAATACTGCGCTGATAAAAAAGCCCTAGGGGCTGAATACCGGCGGAATAGAGTTGAAACAGGGAAAGACCCACCGCCACAAGGGTGATGGCCCATAACACCGGGCGGGGTTGAATCACGTTTTCCTTTGGCATTAGAGTCGGCAGTTGCTTGGATTCGTTCATAAAGTCCTCGTCAGACGTTGTCTGGCTTACTTATAATTCACGCTTGGCGATGAAGGTTGGACAAGCTGAACAGTCACGCGTTGTCCCGAAGCCCGGTCACTCAGACTCACTTCCCGACGATGATCGCCTACCCGCCATACCACACGGTGATTCACCGCGTCAGCGCCCACACGCAGAACGTATCGATTATTGACCACTGGCTCGTCAATTTCATTGATCCAGTAGCCGCCTTCTCCGTCAGAGACTTGCACACCCCGCCCGACCGTATGGCCTAAACCCGCCGCAAAATCGGGCTGATGACTTCGTTCTAACTGCATCACACCGGTAACGTTTCTATAACAGTCCAGCACGGCAAATTTTTTCACCGAGTGGTTCCACTCAATGCACCAACGCATTCCCGGTAGAACAGCGATATCGACCAGCATTTCGCCTTGCTCAGTAACAACCTGAAGGCGCTCAGACGAAATCGCCGGAGCGGGGGAAGCCCCGGCTCCGGCGAGCGGCAAACACATCAACAGCAGAGCTGTCTGTAAACGTCTGGCGAACGCAAAGCGTGACAGAACTGTGCCAGATTGCCTTTTCATAGCTATTTAGCCGTTTACATTGAAGGACGCAGACGATCCGGTATAACAGCGCCAACTTCTTCAAAATAACGAAGCGCACCCGGGTGCAAAGGCACCGGCGTTGAGTCCATAGTGAATTTCACGGTGGTGTCGTTCGCTGCGGGGTGAACAGCGATCAGCTCATCTGTATTTTCAAACAGCAATTGCGTCAGTTTATAGGCTAGTTCTTCGTCCATATCCGCATTAATGACCAACACATTCGGAATACCGATGGTCTGAACCGCTTCATCCATACCGTCATACATGCCTGCTGCCAACTCATACGGAGCAAAAACCGCTACATCTTTCTGTGCATTAGCGACTTCTTCACTAGAGAGGCTAATCAGGCGGATATCCCGTGTTGCGGCAAGGTTAAGAATGGAGCTGGTCGGCGGGCCGACACTCCAGAAACCGGCGTCGATATCGCCATCACGGATCGCATCCGCGGTTTCATTGAAATTAAGACGCTGCGGCGCGAAATCGTCGTAGCTAATGCCATTCGCTTCCAGTAATGCCCGCACATTGAGCTCTGTGCCGCTGCCCGGTGCGCCCACTGACACCCTTTTACCTGCCAGATCCGCAATCGACTTGATATCAGATTCCGCCAGAGTCACCAGCTGCACGGCATTGGGGTAAACCGAGGCCAGCGCACGAATGTTTTTGATCTGGCGACCCTCAAAATTATCAGTGCCGGTATACGCTTGATAGACCGTATCTGCCAATGCAAGCGCAAGGTCCGCATCACCGCGCATGATCAGACCCATATTTTCAACCGAGGCGCCGGTGACTTCAGCCGTCGCCTTGGCGCCTTCAATATGATTATTGATCATTTCGGCAAAGCCACCACCGATAGGATAGTAAACGCCGCCGGTGCCGCCAGTTGCGATAGAGAGTTGTTGCGCGCTCAAGGGGAGCGCAACAGCCAGCATGGATACCGCAACTGCATATTTCAGAATTCGCATGAACGTTTCCTTCGCCCTATTGGACTTGTAGTTATGATTGACGATAAGAGAGGTGTTAAATTCTCGGCTTCTGTTTTCCATCAACGGGTAAGTAGAAGCAACGATAGGGAAAATAGCACGTTTTGGACGCTGATGTCTCGTAACAACAGATCGCCTATTATTCAAAAGATCAGGAAATAATAAACGCGATGGTGCGCAACCAAACGATTAAAGGACTCTGTGATGAAACTCTCGTTTACCCTGCTCATCGGTTCGCTAGCGATGCTACCCGGCTGCACCACCACCAATACCATGACTAATGAAAACCCAGCGGCGACCACCGAAAACAGCCAAGCGTTAGTTCAACTTGGCCCCCGGCCTTACTATCTGATCAACGACATGGATGCCGGCGCACTGAAAAACACGCTGCAGGCTTGTGAATCAAAGCTGCTGGCACCGTCGGACTTCTCCATCGCCCACCGCGGCGCGCCCTTGCAATTTCCTGAACATACTCGCGAATCCTATGTTGCTGCCGCCAGAATGGGAGCCGGAATTGTCGAGTGCGACGTCGCGTTTACGAAAGACCGGGAGCTAGTCTGCCGCCACGCCCAGAATGATTTGCACACCACCACCAACATCGTGGCCGTGCCGGAGTTAAACGCCAAATGCACCCAGCCCTTTGTACCTGCCAACCCCGCCAGCGGAACACCGGCCCAGGCTGAATGCCGAACCAGCGACATTACACTGGCCGAGTTCAAGTCGCTCAGGGGGAAAATGGATGCCTTTGACCCAGAAGCCTCCACACCAGAGGCGTATCTTGGCGGCACCGCCGATTGGCGCACTGACCTGTATGCCACTCGCGGCACCCTGTTAAGCCATCGCGAAAGTATCGAACTGTTCAAAGAACTCGGTGTCAAGTTCACTCCGGAATTGAAAACACCGGTGGTTGATATGCCTTTTGACGTGGGCTATTCACAACAAGGCTATTCACAACAAGACTACGCCCGCCAGATGATCAATGAATACATTGCGGCCGGGGTGAATCCCGAGGACGTATGGCCCCAGTCATTCCTGCTGGATGACGTTGTTTTCTGGGTCGATCAGATGCCGGAATTTGGTCGTCAGGCAGTATTTCTGGATGAGAAACCAAACCAGCCAGGCAATGTATCCATAGCGCACATGGAAGACCTCGTCCGGCAAGGGGTTCCCATTCTGGCACCGGCACTCTGGAAAATGCTGACGCTGGACGAAAACCAAAAGATCGTACCGTCCGAATACGCAATCAACGCCAAAGCCGCAGGCCTTGATCTGATTGCCTGGACCGTAGAACGTAGCGGGCCACTCAATAACGGTGGTGGCTGGTACCATCAGAGCATCACCGATGCCATTAACAACGATGGCGACACCTTCACCGTCATTGATGTGCTGGCTCAGGATGTGGGCGTGATAGGGATTTTCTCAGACTGGCCAGCAACGACTACTTACTACGCCAACTGCATGGGGCTTTAAGGGCGGCCCACACACCAAAAGCACAAAGGCATTTTGAAAGCATCCAGTCCTGAAATAGGTTCACACCTATTTCAGGACTGGATGCTTTGCCATTTAAGAGTTTTAGAAGGCCGCTCGCCAAACAGTTTTTTGTAATCTTGAGCGAACTGACTTAGATGCCAAAACCCCCATTGTGTCGCAATCTCACCCACTGATTGGCCTTTCTCAGCTTGCACAAGGGCGCGGCGCACTCCATTTAAACGGCTAACTCGTAGATACTGAATGGGACTAATCCCTAGAATACTTTCAAAGCTGTATTGCAGGGTTCGGCGGCTTACATTAGCCCTTTCGCACAGTTGGGTAACTGTAACGGGTTCATTGAGGTGGTGATCTAAAAATTGACGTGTGCAATCCACTACATTTTTACGGTGACGATAACTTTGAGTTTTCGCTGGCTGGGGCGTTTCTACTTTTAGCACCTCTAGCAGTGCCATCATTATTATGTCTTGCTGCAGCCGAGGTGATGTGGATTTGTTCTGCACTGAAAGCAAACGTGCCAGCAAAAATCGTACTTCATCCAAGGTTTTTTCCGGCACTCCAAGTCGGCCATATTTGGTGAATTCTTTCCAATTCAGCTCTATTCCATGAATGGACTCAATGTTAATCAAAGATGATTGATCAACCACTAAGCCATATAAATCGTAATCTGGTGGCGTGGAAAGCTGAAAATCACAATTTCCACGCTGGCACATTATGGTGCCCGCCTTGATGGTTAGGCCATTGATTCTACTCTCGTCTTGACCTAAAAGCGGAATCCCAAGCCAAACTGAACCGGGCCACACCACGCATTTTTGCTGCAAAGCCTGACTGGTGTGTTCACAAAAAACCTGCAACCCATCCAACGTCAGCTCGGTAATCCGACCATAAAATCGACCGCGACTGGTTTGATCGTACTCTTGTTGCCAATTCGTTAAGTTGTCGGCATGCAAATCCGCATCACATGCTTCAGACACACACAAAACTCCGCTCTTTTTTGGTGCATTAATCATTGAATCCAACATAAAACTACCTGTTTTTTTCTTCTAATCATCAGAAAACATCAATAAAAAAACTTAACTAATTGAAAAATATTAACTAATTGACTTTTGCCATTATTCGATAACGTCAATTTATAAAAATACGTAATGTTAGTAACAACAAAAAACAGGCCTTTTTCAATCATTAATTTTTGGTCTGCCACTTTTCAGACTATGCGTGAGTAACGGTTATGAGTAATACGCATTCTTCTTACCAATTTCGCCATATGCTAGGTGAACGCACATTTGGCTTCGTTGATCTTGCCGATTTAATGGCGAAGGCGACTCCCGCTCGCTCCGGAGATCGTCTCGCCGGTGTGGCTGCCCACAGCGCCGAAGAACGTGCCATCGCCCAGATCACCTTGGCCGATGTTCCCCTCAAACTTTTTCTTGAACAAGCCCTCGTCCCTTACGAAGACGATGAGATTACTCGGTTGATACTAGACGATCATGATAAAAGCGCATTTTCCCCTATTTCGCATCTTACCGTTGGTGGGTTTCGAGACTGGTTATTAAGCGACCTTGCAACCAGCGAAGTACTTATTCAGATACGCCAAGGCGTTACACCGGAAATGGCCGCCGCGGTCAGTAAAATCATGCGAAATCAAGATCTGATACTGGTGGCGAAAAAATGCCACGTCAAAACCGCCTTTCGCAACACCATTGGTTTACCGGGGCATTTATCTACCCGCTTACAACCTAATCATCCCACCGACGATTTGACTGGTATCGCCGCCAGCATGTTGGACGGTCTGCTTTACGCCAACGGCGACGCAGTAATTGGCATTAACCCAGCGACAGATAATGTTCAGCAGGCAACTCGTCTGATTAAAATGATGGACGAAGTTATTCAACATTATGAGATTCCGACTCAGTCTTGCGTGCTCACTCACGTCACCAACACCATTGAATGCATTGAACAAGGTGCGCCAGTGGATCTGGTTTTCCAATCAATTGGCGGCACCCAAGCCACCAACGACAGTTTTGGTTTTAACCTTGCAACTCTTGCCGAGGCCCAAGACGCCGCACTGTCATTGAAACGCGGCACTGTCGGAAATAACGTGATGTATTTTGAAACCGGCCAAGGCAGTGCTTTATCCGCCAATGCCAACCACGGATTAGACCAGCAAACTTGCGAAGCTCGTGCCTATGCGGTGGCTCGCAAATTCAATCCGCTGTTAGTGAATACAGTGGTGGGCTTTATCGGACCAGAATATCTATACGATGGTAAAGAAATCACCCGTGCGGGTTTGGAAGATCATTTTTGCGCTAAGTTGCTTGGTTTGCCCATGGGTTGTGATGTCTGCTACACCAACCACGCCGAAGCGGACCAAAATGACATGGATAATTTATTGACACTTTTAGGTGTCGCTGGCTGCACTTTTGTGATGGGCATACCCGGCTCTGACGACATCATGCTGAATTACCAAACCACTTCTTTCCATGATGCTTTATACGCACGTCGTGCTCTTGGACTAAAGCCTGCCCCAGAGTTTGATATCTGGCTTACCAAGATGGAGATTTTCAAAAACAACGAGAAATTTGTTCTAAACCATCAGCTGCCTGATGCTTTTCACAAATCCCTACATCGTATGATTGGGGGCAAGTCATGAGCCAAGACGAACCCTTTCCAACCAAGCCTTTTCCAACCCATCCGCACGCTGAACCCGTGACAGAAAATGTGTGGCGCAGACTCAATGCCTTTACTGATGCCCGAGTTGGCCTTGGTCGCTCTGGTATCAGTGTACCTACTAAACACTTGCTGGCGTTTCAACTTGCCCATGCACAAGCTATTGATGCTGTTCACACTCAGCTTGATACCAAGGATTTAGCAGATGAGCTGATGACTCAAGACTGGGCACAAAGCTGTGCCCCTCTGGTACTTCACAGTCGTGCGACGGACCGCGCAACCTATTTACAACGTCCAGATTACGGACGACGACTTGATGACGCCTCCGCGCAAACGCTTGACCAACATCGAGCAGACAATGCTGCAGGATACGACCTTGCTATTGCCATCGTAGATGGTTTGTCTTCCCTTGCCATTGAAAAAAATACCTTGCCATTTTTACAGGCGCTTTTTGCTCACCTCAACATCATTCAAGACGAAACCAAAGTAACCAAAAACCCGCATTGGCGTATTGCGCCCTTGTGTTTGGTCGAACAAGGGCGCGTCGCCATTGGTGATGATATTTGTGAACGTCTAAACGCAAAGTGCGTCTTGGTGCTGATCGGCGAACGTCCCGGATTAAGCTCACCCGACAGTTTAGGTCTGTACCTAACTTGGGGCGGCAAAGTGGGTTATACCGATGCCTACCGTAACTGCATATCCAATGTTCGGCCTGCTGGCTTGGCTCACCAAGAAGCGGCGCGTAAAGCATTTTATTTATTAACAGAAGCACGGACTTTAAAGCTGTCTGGCATCAAGCTTAAAGACAGATCCGATGACGACCTAATAATAGACAAAAGCAAAGAATCAAAAAACTTTCTTATTTCTTGAGGACAAGACTCTAAATACAAAATCAATAATTAAAACCAAATAACCAAATAACCAAATAACCAAATAACCAAATAACCAAAACAGGAACCACTATGTCTGATAAAATAGATAAAGAATACTTGGCGAAACGCCAGCTAAAAAGAGGCTCCGCAGGCTGGATTCTACTTGCGGGCTTGGGGGTCTCTTACGTTATTTCCGGAGACTTCGCAGGTTGGAACTTCGGTATTGCTGAAGCCGGCTGGGGGGGGTTTGCCATTGCTGCTCTATTAATGGCGGTGATGTACTTCACTCTCGTTTTAGCCTTGGCAGAAATGTCGGCGGCGATTCCAGCAGCAGGTGGCGGTTATAGTTTTGCTCGCCAAGCCATGGGGCCAACGGGAGGCTATTTAACTGGATTAGCAGTACTTATTGAATACGCATTGGCACCAGCGGCCATTGTTATTTTTATCGGTTCTGCTGTAGAAGCCCTGTTGGGCTTTAATGGGCCTTGGGTCTATGCCGCGTTTTATGTTGTTTTTATCGGCATCCATCTCGCGGGTGCAGGTGAAGCCTTAAAAGTCATGATGGTCATCAGCGGTCTGGCGGTGATTGCCATATTGGCAACAGCAGTCGCACTGATTGGCGATTTCGATAGCAGCCGCTTGTTTGATGTGGCCGTCACCGATGCCGCTGGCGCATCTGAGTTTATGCCTATGGGCTGGTATGGAATTTGGGCTGCGCTACCATTTGGTATGTGGCTGTTCTTGGCAGTTGAAGGCGTACCATTGGCCGCTGAAGAAGCCAAGGATCCGGCCAAAGACGTACCAAAAGGCATTATTGGCGCGATGGTTTTCTTACTGTTTACGGCGCTATTAGTGGTGTTTTTATTAGCCGGTGCAGCGGGCGCAGATGCCATGGGTAAAAGCGCGGTACCATTAGTTGATGCGCTTAACTTTGCTGGACACGGTACATTGGCCACGGTGGTAAATGTACTGGGTCTTGCTGGTTTAATCGCCTCTTTCTTCTCTATCATTTACGGTTACAGCCGTTTGGTATTCGCCTTGTCCCGTGCAGGCTACCTACCTAAAAGCTTATCCATCACTGACAAGCGTAAAGTTCCCGCTCGCGCCTTAATCGTACCTGGTATTTTGGGTTTTCTTGCTTCATTGACCGGTGAAGGAGACCTTATGCTCGCCATGGCGGTTGTCGGCGCCACTGTGTCTTATGCGTTAATGTCGCTAAGTCACATTTTGCTGCGCATCAAGCAACCCGATTTACCTCGTCCTTATAAAACACCAGGCGGAATTGTTACCTCGTCTATCTCTTTTGTGCTGTCTCTATTGGCCCTGACGGGGGTGTACGCTTACGACCCTCGCGCTTTCTTTTACACCCTTGTGTTGTTTTCAATTGGCGCAGCTTACTACTTTTTATATAGCAAAAACTGTCTGGTGGCAAAAACCCCAGAAGAAGAGTTTGACATGCTAGCAGCAGCCGAAGCGGACCTTGTTGCTTCGGATTAATTAAACTCAATCAGTTTGGTAAAAGCAAAATCCCCACATTTATTCAATGTGGGGATTTTTACTTCTACAGAATTTTTGTAGAAAGGTGACGACTTCGCAAGGTTCATGTTGTGTAAAGCAAGATATCTCCTGTCTGTCAACCCGACTACATACAATCACTTGGTGAGTTAACATAGATCAAGTGAAGTGAATTCAAGAGTCGCAGTCATGTCAAAGCCACCATTATTAAAGACTCTGGTTTTCTCGGAACATTCCTCGGTCGAGATGGTGCTGTTGTCGCGTAATTCAGCCATCACTGGCAAGCGTGTGTTTCACTCCATGCACCACCACGGCCTGAATATTACCCGAGCAAAATTATCCATGGTTTTCCGTTTCCGTAGAACCATTTCCATTTTCCCGGGCGTACGTCTCAATCTCGGCAAGCCCGGGAAAATGGAAATGGCTTGTATTGGAATGTGGACATTCCCGTCACCGGTTTATCGTGCCGTGAAAACCTGTTTGAGCAGGACAAGGTCGGCACACGAAAGCGACCCGGAGAGGCTCAGCCCTCATCCGAGCTTCCGCCTCTGGCAGAGAAAATCGCCACAGTTCGGTTGGATACCAAAACTGGCGACATCGCCATTCTGGACCCAGCCGGTAATGACCTTGGCCCTAACGCCATGGACATGGCAAGAACCTATGCCAGTGAAGAGCTGGAGCATACGCTGCAACAGCAGGTCGACAGTCATAACCGGATGATGGAGCGCATCGGGGCGATTCACCTGGGCACACCCGCTCCCGATGCCTTTCCCTCTATGGTTGCCGGGCCGTTCGAAGAACCGGAGCCGGCGCAGCCGGAACTCCTCAAGCGGGACTGGCTGGCGGTTATCTGCCCTGCCCGTCAACGGGCTTTTGAGGCATCCAATGAGCGGCGGGAAGTTGTACTGGCTGAAATTTATGAAAAAGTCTGGCGAGGAGAGACCTCCGCAATGGAATCTTTGCTGGACGACCACCTATTGGACATCGACTGGCCTCGGGAAACCGAGCTGTCCTTTGAGTTATCCGACGATGGGAAAACGTTGATGCTGGATCTGGGCTTGCCGGAAATCGAGGATTTTCCCACCACGGAACTGCGCACCTGTCAGCGTGGCATTGGCGTCTCCGTGAAGGCGTTTGTCTGACACCCCGTCCCGAAATCTTTACATCGCTCACGTGCACGGCATGGGGTTTCGCCTGATTGGTGAGGGTCTGGCCTGGCGCCAGATTCATTTCGGTAATCTGGGCGCGACAGACCCAGTTGCGGCTCCGACTGTTTTTGAACTGCAGCGAGACATGACCAAAACCGGTATTTTCTAGGCTATCGAGCCCTGGCCGACTGGGTCCGCGCCAATCCCTTGCTCGATCTCTTCCTTGAACCACGACACCAGCACAGGCATTTATTGCCAACCTAAACACAAAAAAAAACCAGATCAGTGAATCACTGATCTGGCTTTTTTATACTATATGGTAGCGGGAGCAGGATTCGAACCTACGACCTTCGGGTTATGAGCCCGACGAGCTACCAGACTGCTCCATCCCGCATCAAACTGGTACTGACTAGGCGCTTTTAAAACTCGCCTCAATCAATGTGCGCGTATAGTAATACTCGGCCGACAGCCTGTCAACGCTTTACGCAAACAAATCTTCTTGGGCGTCAGGGTTAAATACGCCAACCGTGTCCAGGGCTTCTCTGACCGGGCGAAACGAGCGGCGATGCTGGGGTGTGGCGCCCAAGCGCGCCAGAGCTTCCATGTGGGCTGCGGTTGGGTAGCCTTTGTGTTGC
>JBALXR010000041.1:0-26026 GCA_036960525.1 Marinobacter sp. | reverse complement strand
GTGGCGTGGCGCGTTGCTTTTCACCCGATTAAGGATGCGCGAGGCGTTGAGTGGTATCTGGGCACTTTCGTAAACGTCGACAAAATCAACGCTCCCATGCAAAGCGCCCGCACGACCGGGATGATCATTGTGCTTGTGGGTTTGCTGGTATCGCTGTTTATTCTTCACGTTGGCATCAAAATACTGATGGCCCCGGTGCGGCGTTTGAACTCCGCAATGGCGGGCATCAGTTCTGGTGAGGCCGATTTAACCCAGCGTCTGGATACCAGTGCCAAGGATGAGTTCGGAGAACTCGCAGGCAGCTTCAATAGCTTTATCGAGAATATTCAGGTGGTCGTGCGCGATGTTCAACGTGGAAGTGATGACCTGGCCACCAATGTCGTTGCATTGAAAAAGACCGCCAGTGCCAGCCGGTTAAGCGTTGATGGCCAGCAAGCCGAAGTTGATATGGTGGCAGCTGCTATCAACGAGATGTCTGCAGCTGCAGGTGAAATCGCCCAGAATGCCCAGCAAACAGCGGATGCGGCCAATACGGCTGATAACGAAAGTCGGGCTTCATTGGAAACCGTCGACCAATCCAGGGATGCGGTGCGAAAACTGGCGCAAGAGGTGAATGCTGCAGCCGATGTCATCAACAAACTGGGCAAAGATGTAACCTCAATCACTTCGGTGCTCGAAGTGATTCAGGGAATTGCAGAACAAACCAATTTGCTGGCACTGAACGCTGCAATAGAAGCGGCGCGTGCAGGCGACGCCGGCCGTGGATTTGCCGTGGTAGCGGACGAGGTACGAAACCTTGCCCAAAGAACCCAGACCAGCACCAAAGAGATAAACAGCATGATTGAGCGCCTGCAAAAAGGGGCCAATGATGCTGTTGCGGTGATGAACGCGTCCAAGGCTGTCTCCAATGTCAGCATGGAGAAAGCTCAAGACGCTATGGACGCATTGAACCGGGTGGCTGACGCAATCACGTCCATTAGCCAGATGACAATGCAAATTGCGACGGCTTCTGAAGAGCAAACCTCTGTGACCGAAGAACTCAACGCATCCATCACGCGCATCGCAGATCAAGGCCAGGAAGCCGCCGCTGCCGCAAGTGAGAATGATGTTTACAGTGGTCATATCGAAACCATCGGCCATACCCTAAGCAAGAACGTTTCCCGGTTCAGGGTTTGAGGTTCAAGCCCCATACGCTGGCTAAGCTTCGTAACAATCCTCTTATCTCATGAGGTTGATGAATTGACGATGTTCCCGAAGCGCCATTTCGGCACCAACGGCCCGCAGTCGGACTCGTTGCCCGGGCAGACATTGAGCCAACCTTGAGGCCGCCAGCGGTGTGAGGCTCCCAAGGCGTGGATAGCCGCCAATGGTTTGTCGATCATTAAGCAATGCGATGGGCTGACCGTCTGGCGGCACCTGCACGGCACCCAGTGATATGCCCTCGGAAACCATAGAGGCGATCCTGCAGTGTAACGGTGGGCCAGTCAGGCGGACGCCCATGCGGTCGGCCCGATCATCCACCCGCCATTCGGCGTTGAAGGCATCGAACAGGCTGCGCCCAGTGAAATCGGCTACCTGGGCGCCAGGCAGCAGGTTCAGGATTGCGGGTGCGGCGTAGTCCGGTTGTTCCTGCTCCGGGGCTTCGGTTTGAATCAAGTTCGATGAGCTATGGGACGGTGTTGTGATCGTCAGCTCATCGCCTTCCGCCAGGCGTTGGCCCTGGCCGTTGAATCCGCCCAGTTGTTCCCGAACCACACAGGCAACACTGCCCAGGACGGGTTCGGCCGAGAACCCACCGGCGACCGCGAGATAGGCGCGCAGGCCCTTGACCGGCGTGCCGAACATGATCCGCTCTCCCTTGCTCACCCTGACGCTGCGCCACAGTGGCAGCGGCCGATCGTTGTGTCGGGCAGAAAGATCTGCGCCAGCCACGCTAATAGTGAGGTCACACTCGGCCCGTAACTCGAGACCGCCAAAGGTAACCTCCAGTACCGGAATCCCCCATTGATTGCCAGCCAGGTGGTTGGCCCACGCCCAGGCGTGAAGGTCTGCCGGGCCGCCCTGGGTTACGCCCAGGTGCCGGATACCGAAGCGCCCCGCATCCTGCAACAGCGCCAGGGGACCGGCCCGGGTTACCACGAATCCGCGGGTTGTACCGGCACTCATGTGCGTGCCGCCGTTGTGGCCTGCATCATCGGTGTCGGATCGCCGCCGTCGTTTTCGAAGGTGTGTCGGTCAACGGTGACAAATCGGACACGGTCTCCCACCTTCAGCAGGCTGAAGCCGTCGCGATCGCGATCGAACAGTCGGGCTGCCGTGCGCCCGATCAGGTTCCAGCCGCCGGGAGTGACTGCCGGGTAAGCAGCTGTTTGCCGGCCGGCGATGGCAACGCTTCCAGCGGGTACTTTCGCACGGGGCGTGTTCAGACGTGGACAGATGAGGCTGTCGTCCAACAGGCCCATAAACGCGAATCCGGGCGAAAAGCCCAGGGCGAAGACTCTGTATTCCTGATAGCTGTGGGTGTCGATCACCGCGTCTATTGTCATGTCTGAGCTTTCGGAAACCCTTGCCAGATCAGGGCCAACGCTTGGGTCGTACCAGGTGGCAAGCTCGTGCAGTTCTCCTTCACCACCGGTATCGTCCGGAACCAGCCGGGCCAGAATATCAACCAGCCGCTCGCGGACCTGCCAGGCGCTGGTCTGCAGCGGGTCAAAGATGACCAGCAGGGTAGTGTAGGATGGCACCAGATCCACCAGTGCTGCGCCGAATGCGGCCTCGCAATCGCGAGTCAGGGCGGTCAGCCACAGCAGGTTATTCTCCTCGATGGTGCCGAACAGGCGGATCATCCAGCCGTCAATGCCCGCGGGCTCGAGTCTTGGCAGGCCGGAATGGCTCATGAGTCCTGCTCCAGGCTATTGAGCATCTCGCGAATACGCTGGACAGCGGCGACGGATTTCTCATTATCGCCATGCACACACAGGGTATCGGCTCGCAATACCAGGTTGCTGCCATCACTCGCCGTCAATGGTTGTCCGGTGGCGATGCGCCGTGCCTGGTCGATGATGAGTTCGGGGTCATGGTGCACTGCGCCGGGTTTGGACCGGGCAACCAGAAGGCCTTCGCTGTCGTAAGCGCGGTCCGCGAAAGCTTCAAACCACAGGGTGATGCCGTGCCGTTTCGCCTGTTCCTGCATTGTGGTTGTGTCCCGCGTTGCCAGGGTCATCAGCGGTAGGGAAGGGTCAAAGGCTTTGACCGCCTGCGCCACGGCCGCAAAGATCGCCGGGGTTCTGGCCATGTCGTTATAAAGCGCACCATGGGGTTTGACGTACCGCACCTCAGTGCCCTCCGCCCGGCATAAACCGTGAAGGGCGCCAAGCTGGTACAGAACCAGATTTTCGATTTCACTGACGGAGCAGGCAATGGAACGTCGTCCAAAGCCCACAAGATCCGGGTAGGCGGGGTGCGCGCCGATGCTTACCTGGTGGTCTTTTGCCATCCGCACGGTCCGGCGCATTACGTCCGGATCTGAGGCGTGAAAGCCGCAGGCGATATTAGCCAGATCGACGTAGGGCATGACTTCATGATCCAGCCCCATAACCCAGGGGCCGAAGCTTTCGCCCATGTCGGCGTTCAGCTTCAAATGTGCCATAGCAACCTCGCTGTTTCTGTAGAAACGGGTTTCATGTGGGTTACTTAAGCAGTTCCGGCAGGAACGTCGCCACCTGCGGGAACAGCACCAGTACAATCGCCATCAGGAACATAATGCCCACATAGGGCATGGCACCTTTCATCACGTCGCTGAACGGCCCACCTTTGCGAACACCCTGTACCACGTAGAGGTTGAGTCCCACCGGGGGCGTAATCAGGGCCATTTCAATGAGCAGAATGATCAGAATGCCAAGCCATACCGGGTCAAAACCCAGGGCGATAATGATCGGGGCGACAATGGGAATGGTGATAACCATCAAAGACAGCGTTTCAATGAAAAAACCGAGAACGATGTAAAGCATGATGACCAGCATCAGCGTGGAATAGGGACCGAGACCGGCGTTCTCCAGAAAAGCGGTCAGCTCTCGAGTTACCCCGGCTGAGGCCAGCACGAAGTTCAAAAAGTAGGAGGCAATGATGATCAGCATGATCATGCCGGTGGTTTTCATAGTGCCGTCCAGCGCTTGGGTAATAACGTGCACAGACAGCTTTCCCATAAATGCTGCAATTATCATCGCGCCGAGCACACCCAGCGAGGCTGCTTCGGTAGGCGTTGCCACGCCAGCATAAATAGACCCAACTACAATACCGAACAGCGTTAATACCGGCACCAGGTGTTTAAGGCCGGAAAATCTCTCACCCCAGCTGTGTGAAACGCTGGGGCCGCCCAGGCTTGGTTTCCATATGCAGATCAGCGCCGTACCCACAATGAACATGAGCGCAAGTAGCAGGCCTGGTATGAGGCCTGCTGCAAACAGTTGTGGAATCGAGGTTTCGGTAAGAAAACCATAAACAATCAGGTTGATCGACGGCGGAATCATGATGCCAAGGGTGCCGCCGGCAGCAATCGAACCCGTGAACAGCTTGGGGTCGTACCCCATTTCCTTCCCTTGTGGCAGCGCCACGGTGCCGATGGTGGCTGCGGTCGCAACGCTGGAACCGGAGGTGGCCGAAAACAGGGTCGCGGTGCCAATGTTGGCGTGAAGCAAACCGCCGGGTAGCCAGGACATCCAGCTTTCCAGGGAGCGGTAGGTGCCGCGGGCAATGCCGGTGCGCACCAGAATCTCACCCAGAAGGATAAAAAGGGGTATGGCGATCAACAGGTATTTGTCAGAAGCAGACCAGAGCACATCCCCCATCGCGTTGATCAGCGGGAAAGGCGAGAACAGCCCCGCCAACAACAACGCCAGCGCGATTAGTGTGGCTGCGACCGGCACGCTCATGAGCAGCAAAACCATAAGAACCAGCAGCGCGGTAATAATCATGAGTGTGCTTCCTTGTTCTCTTCTTCAATTTGTTCGTCCAGCGTCGGACTGCCGGCCAGTTTCTGAACACCGTCAGTGTCACCGCTGAGCAAGCCGGAAAAGGCTCTCAGAGAAACCACGCTGACCGCAAAACTGAACCAGATTAGCCCCGTCAGCCACAGTGCCTGTGGTATCCACAATGGAGTGCCAAGCGGTGTGTTGGCGGTGGAGCCGCGGTTGTAAGAGTCGCTGAAGACTGAAAAAACCGCGTCGACCACCAGAATAGAGAACATGGCCAAAGCCAATAGAGCAATCAGGTCAAGCACACCGCGAACCTTCATGGGAAAGGTCAGGTATAGAGCATCAATGCGTATGTGGGCCTTGCACATCAGGGTATAGGCGAAGGACCAACTGGCGCTGATGGCCATAATGTAACCGGTCAGTTCGGTGGCGTGGACCGCTGAACGACCCATAAACACCCGAGAGGCCACCTCGGTGGTGACCAAGGCCACGGTCAGCAGGATCATTACGCCCCCTGCCCGGGCGAACCAGAGCGAGCCAACGTTAACGCCAACGAGCACTCGGTCGAGTAACGAGTTCACCTGTTGCAACATACTTGTTCTCCAGACCGACCGGGGCAGTGTGAACGCCCCGGTCGCGGTTGTGGGTGAGCGGCGTGTTACTTGGACGCGCTCAGTCCGGTTATTTCACCGACCGTGGCGTTCCAGCGGTCAACCCATTTTTGATCGACGCGCTCTGCCCAGTTAGGCAGCACGGTTTCTTCCAGGTGACGAGCAGACTCCGTGAAATCATTCTCGGTGGCCTGCACCAGAACCATTTCGCCAGGGTCACCGCGGGAGCATTCGCCGTTGCCGGTCAGGCAGGCTATGCCTTCTTTGGTCTCATCAACTGCAGAGGCCCAAACCGGATCTTCGTAGTTTTCTTTGATTTCAGCGGTCAGCCATTTCTGGGTTTCTTCAGAAAGCGAGTTCCATTTTTTGCCATTCATGGCAGTCACTACGTGGGCCCAGCCACCTACGGGCAGCGGGTACAAGTGGGTAGACACTTCGTGCCAGCCGGAACTGTAACCAGACAGAGACCCAGTCACTGCGCAGTCAATCACGCCTCGTTGCAAGGCGCCCGGTACTTCACTGAAGTTCAGCGTAATACCTTCAGCACCCAGAGCCTGAAGGAATTCGGCCGTTGTGCGACCGCTGGCGCGAACTTTCAGACCTTTCAGATCACTCAGGCCGTTGATCTCGGCGTTGCAAAACACCATTTGCGAAGGATAAGGCACAATGGCCAGAAGCTGGGCACCATCAAAACGTTGTGCAAAGACATCCGCCATAACAGGACGATAAGCGTCGGCGAGTTTGCGGGCGGTTTCCACATCCGGAGCGATCATTGGCATGTCGAGGCCTTCCAGTTCCGGTGCGTCGGCCACGGCGTAACCTGCAACTGTTGAGGCTACCTCAATCACATTCCGGGCCATCAGGCGGTAGACTTCTCCGCCACCCAAGCCCATCTGATCAAACGTGGTGATCTGAGTGGAAATCTGGCCACCGGAAGCTTCGGGAATGTGTTTTTCCCAGAATGGGCGCTCGAAGTTCTGGTACAGAGACAGGCTGCTCCAACTTCCAACATAAGAAATACTGGTGTTGTCGATGCCTTGCGCCTGGGCGCTGGCGCCCATGATGGACAGCGCAACGACGGTTGCAACGGCGAGGGGGTTTTTTGTCGTCATCGTTATTTCCTCAGTTTTCGGTGGTCGTGCTAGGTTCGTTTAAAACAGGGCTAGGGTGCTGTCGGGAATATCCGTTACCAGCATGGAGCCCGGGCTGTGGGTGATAGCAAATGAGACGCCCGAATCGATCAGAACCTGTTGCGGTGTGACGCCGCAGGCCCAGAACACTGGGATCTCGTCGTCCGCCACAGAGACAGAGTCGCCGTAGTCGGGTGAATGCAGTTTCGAAATGCCGATGAGCCCCGGATTGCCGAGATGCACCGGGGCACCGTGGACTTGTGGATACCGGGTGGTGATCTGGATAGCGCGAATGGCGTCAGCTGCCAGAAAAGGCCGCATAGAGACCACCATGTTGCCTGAGAAGCCTCCGGCCGTTGTTAGCGGGATCGAGGTTTGGTACATCGGCACGTTGCGGCTTTGGTCAATATGCCGGATGCGCAGGCCGGACTGAATCAAGGCGTGCTCGAAAGTGAATGAACAACCAAGAGCGAAAGTCACCAGGTCGTCCCGCCATTCACCCGCCACATCAGTAACCGTTTCGCTGGCGACGCCATTTCGATAAACGCGGTAGGCGGGCACATCGCGGGCGATGTCGAGGTTGGAAGCCATGGCTGCGCAGGTGCGGTCGCCGGGTTCGCTAATCGCCAGTAACGGGCAGGGTTTCGGATTTGCCTGGCAGAACCGAAGAAAACCGGCGGCTTCGGCCTCGGGCAGAATAACCAGATTGACCTGAACATAACCGCTGGCGAGGCCTGAGGTCGGGCCGGTAAGCAAGCCTAGCCGTGCGGCCTCGCGCACCGCTTTGGGTGTGGAGTGCGCATTCAGGGTGTGGAACGCTGCCATGGTTCTGCCTCGAAAATGGATTATTTAGACATTTAAGATGCAGTTGACGATTAATACAATTCGAAATTTGGGATCGGTTATGATCGAAAAAGCTGATCAGTGAGTGTTGTCGGGGTGTGCAGAGGTGGTTTTCGGAGCTGGCGCTCTTGCCTCTGCGATGGACAATGCCAGTTCTGCTATAGCCTGCACCACGTTTCCGCCAGCAGCGGCGCGATAAGCGGCGCTGAAAATCAGGTCCGGAACCTCCGCATTGACCACAAGCTGGCGCAGGGTGCCAGTACTGAGCTCGTGCTGGAGAATTTCCCAGGGCAGCGCGCTAACACCCAGGCCGTCCACCGTCATCCGAATGATCGTGGACAGCGACGAACTTGCGTGAATCCGCGTGGAGTGGTTCATCGGATCCACCAGGGATCGAATGGCTATGTAGGGAGCGCTATTTCTCGGGTAGGTCACGATGGGCCAGGTGGACAATTCCGCCAGTGACATCGGCTTGTCTGGAATGTCGAGCTTGGGGCTGGCCACCCAGATCAGGGAATAGCGGCAGAGATTCCGGTTGATGATGCCAGGCTGGTTCACGTCGCCCATCAGGAATGCGATATCAATGTCGTGGTTGACCAGTTTCTCGGCCAGATTGACGGAGATGTCGACATCCAGTTCCAGGTTGACGGCAGGATAGGCCTCACTAACCCGCTCAATAAGTTGTGGTAGCCACGTATGTGCAATTGTTTCTGAAACCGCCAACCGTACAGTGCCCTGAATGGATGAAGGTTTCGCCACCACCTGCATCATCTCTCCATGTAGGCTCAGCATTTTTTCTGCGTAGACCAGAAATTCCCGGCCCTTAGCGGTGAGCGTGACCTTTTTGGCTGAACGATTGAACAGGTCCACTCCCAGTTGGTCTTCGAGGCCAGAAATTCTAGCAGAAACAGTAGGTTGAGAGACGTAGACCCGGCTCGCCGCCGCCCGGAAACTGCCAAGTCTTGCAATCCAGACAAAAGTTTCCAGTGTTCGAATGTTCATGATTCCCGCCCAACTGCAGACAATGTAGTCAGATCATAAGCCAAGCTGGCGGGCATTGACAAAACAACGCATCCAGCAGTGGCGCGCTGACCTTTGTTTTCTGTATCTGCGCAAGGTGAAGAGTTACAAATGACGGTTCGCACATAGCGAAATTGTTCATAGCGAAGGGCGTGCCTCGTCGCTGCAATGGCTTCCTGAAAAGTTGTTAGTTAAGCAATTATTAGTAAGTTATTGGTGAGGGGTTGTATGAGTTCAGTATCGGGGACTGGCATGGTTCTGTTGTCTGCAGCGCTTGCCGCGATTTTTATGGGCACCATCGGTGCTATTTCATTTTACGCCGGCGTCAGCGCAGAGACGATTACGTTTTATCGCCTCTTCATCGGTGCTTTGTTGATGGCGGTGCATCTGCTGGTGACCGGGCAGCGCAGCAAAATCATCATTTGGCCGGGCTTGAAGGTGTTGGTAACGGGTGCGTTCCTGGCCGGTTTGGTGCCGGGTTTTCTGGCCATCGTGCTGGCTGTTGTCGCTTTGAGGGCGTTACCCGCAGCAACGTTTGGAACTTTGGCTTACTTAGAACCCATTACGGTTGTTGCCTTAGCCTGGGTTCTGTTTGATCAGGGCCTGAACGGCCTTCAGCTTTTCGGATGTTTATTAATCATTCTGTCGGGCATCTCTCAGGCGTTGTTATCAAACAGGCAGCCCATTACCCAAAAGATGACGCAGGCGGATTCCAGAGCCGCAGCCTGATGCTGCGGCTCTGATCAAATCAGCCTCTTGCTGCGGCCGTAACGATCAATTCAACCTTTAATTCGGGCCTGGCCAGGCGTGCTTCACCACAAGCGCGGGCAGGGGCATGGCCAGCCGGTACCCACGCGTCCCACACCGAATTCATAGCCTCAAAGTCGGCCATATCAGACAGCCAGATGACCACCTGCAACAAATCTTCACGGTTAGAGCCAACGCTCTTTAATAGTTCATCAACGCGGGCAAGTGCTTCACGAGTCTGTTCAGCTACGCCATCAGAGGCGTTGCCGACCTGGCCAGCCAGATATGCGGTCTGATTGTGAACAACCACGCGGCTCATTCGGGTGCCTGTTTCAAATCGTTGAATTTCCATAAATCCCTCTTGGTAAGATCTCTGAATTAAGATGATAACGGGTCACCATGGCACACTGCTTTAATAACTTTCAATTAATGGCTTTTAACGATCCTCGAAGATCAGCGTTGCCGCATCTCTCCCTGCTAAAACACCCATTACAACGGCGCTGAGCAGTCCGTTACCCGACAGATAGCCGCTGTCTCCAGCGCCTGAAACGCCCCGTGCAGCACCACCTGCGGCGAACAGGTTAGGTAGTGTTTGCCCCTGCTCACTCAGAACTCGCCCAGTGGTTGTGATTTCCAACCCGCCCTGGGTGTGAAAAAGGGCCCCCGTTACTCGAATTACGTAATATGGAGCCACCAGTGCCTGTTCAGCGGTGAACTTCCGGCCCAACGAATCTGCCTCGCCGTTTTCCTGAAGTTCTTTCATGTCTTTGAAAGTATCCAGCACGGCTTTGTTCGGTAAACCGAGCCCTTCGGCGAGCGCTTCAGCGGATTCGAATACCTTAACCGCTCCAGCGGCCTGAGCATTCCGGTAGTCTTCAAACTGCTGGCACTTCTCATGAATGCGGGCATCATATATGTTGAATGCAATCTGATCAGGCTGCGCCAGCACGTTGGCTGCCTGCTCCGAGTAACCATTGTGTTCATTAGAGAAGCGCATTCCGCGTTGGTTAAGCTGAATGCCACCTTGCATCATTACGGCCCAGGAAATTAGAGTTTGATGCGGCCAGGCGAGTGATCCGTGTCCCTGATAGGCGCCCAAGTCTTTAAGGCTTGCACCAAGCGCTTCGCCCCAAATGACCGCTTCACCCTGGTTGCCTTGGTGTCCGTAGTACAAGCCGTTTTCCATTTGTGGAATGTGGCGAGCCATCAACTCAGAATTACCGCCGTAGCCATTGCACGCTAACAGCAGTGCATTGCAGCCAATCTGCTCAATAGAGCCGTCCCTGCGTTCGAACGAAACACCGCGTACCCGACGGTCAACATCGACGTGTAAGCTTGTCACTTGGGCTTCCGTAAGGATCGGTAGTTCAGCTTGCTCTGCCGCATTCAACAGGCAGGACATCAGCTCTTCACCTGTTCGGCGAGGTGTGCAGTGCATGCGCATACAGCTGTGGCCCGGGTAAAGAAAACCTTCGACAAGCTCAAACGGGATCTGGTGCTTGTCAGCGAGCCACTCGATCACCTCGCCTGAGGCTTCGGCTAGGGCCGCAACAATGGCGGGGTCTGCTTCGTTGTGGTTTTTGCGAAGAATATCTTCAGCCATTAGGCCAGAGCTATCTTTTACACCGGCCGCTTGTTGAAAGCGTGTACCAGCTGCGGGGATGAAACCAGAGGACATGAATGTACTTCCTCTAGGGGTGTCGTCCCTTTCAAGGATGACGGCATCAACTCCCTTTGAAAGGGCGGCTAAACCAGCCACTAAGCCACATGCGCCGCCACCAATAATGACTAAGGGAATGCTGAAATCAAAGTTGATGGTCGCGCCATCGTTTCTGACGTCCGCCATGGATCAATCCTTTTTTTGTGTTTGCGTGTTAAATGCCTGAAGGATCTCTCCGGCGGGCGCCTGCCAGACTTCTGCGTGCCCCATAATGTATTCCAGAACTGCTTCGAGACTGCTGATGCGGTGAGGCTGGCCCATCATCCAGGGGTGAATGTTAAGTGCCAGCATTCGGCCACCTTGAGTCGCAGATTCTTCCAGCAGGAAATCGAAGGCATCTTTAACCTGCTCAACCCATGAATCCTCTGAGTGAAGGTTCTGACCAATAATAAATTGATCCTCCAGTTCAGTAGACAAGGGCATCATTGTCAGTGGACCATTCTCGGTATTGAAGCGGTAAGGCATGTCGTCGTTGACCCAGTCGCAACAGTATTCGATGCCATTTTTAGCGAGCAGATCTGGTGTTTTCCAGCTTTGATTTTTGGCCGGGCTCAGCCATCCGCGTACGGGCTTGTCTATCAATGCATTGAGCGTATCAACAGAGCGTTTCACCAGCTCAAATTCTTCTTGCTCATCCTGCCCGCCATAATGCAGATGATCCATATTCCAGCCGTGGCAAATGAATTCAGCATCAAACTGTTTCAATTGCTCAAGCAGATAAGGTGTGTCTTGAGCCAGCTGGCTGTTAATGGCAAAAGTAGGGCGTACACCGTAGCTTTTGAAGGCCTTCAAACAGCGATAGATGCCCACACGATTGCCGTAATCACGAAGGGAAAAGTGGCGCAGATCAGGGTAGGGCATTGCCATTCCATTCGGTACTTTGAACGGTTTTCCACGTTGGTTGAGCGGATAGAACTGCAAAGACGTGTTGATCCAGACGGCAACTCGTTTTTCGCCAGGCCATTTTATGGGTGCGCGGTCAGCCAGCATCGACCAGCTGAAGCGGTCGTGATCGGGGCCATAGGAACGTTGCGGGTATTCCAAATAGTTGTCGAGGCTCATCTTAGGCTTCCTTTCTTGCC
Organism: Marinobacter sp.; assembly: GCA_036960525.1. Taxonomy (GTDB): domain Bacteria; phylum Pseudomonadota; class Gammaproteobacteria; order Pseudomonadales; family Oleiphilaceae; genus Marinobacter. Next base: position 13,900 of record JBALXR010000041.1, on the reverse strand, counting down.
CTCAATATCCTCCAGGGCCGCATCGTAATAATGCTTGAGATAGTAGTCGGCGATTTCCCGACCCGTGGTAACCCATACATCGCTGTGGCCGGTGATGTATTCCAGAGCTTCTTCAAACGCTTTGAGTCGGTGCGGACAGCTCACCTGATAGTTATGTGTGGGAATGCACATAACCGTTCCTGATTCTTTGCCCTCTTCGTACAAGCAGTCGAAGTGGCGTTTTAGCATTGTGCCGTAGTGGCGAGGCTCGACCTTGTTCACGGCATAAACAATGGTGTCGTTCATTTCCAAAGAGTAGGGCATGGAAATAAAGCGCTTGTTACTGCGAACCGCAATCGGGGTAGGTTGGTCGTCATGGAACAGGTCGCAGGTATAGATGCCTGCTTCATCGCCGAACAACTCAGAACCAACTTCAGAAAACAGATCCAGGGTGCGCTCGGAGTGTGACAAAGCCGGTGCCAAGTAGCCGGCACACTTCTGTCCACTATGGCGATAAATAGTTTCAATAGAATCGCGAATCATATCGCGCTCCTGCTCTTCGCTTAGGCCATAGGTATAGCGTGTGTTATAGATGCCGTGGCTGAACAGCTCCCAATCACGCTCACAACACATTTCTATGATTTCCGGGTGGTGCTCACAAAGCGCGACAGACAAAGACACAGAGCCGCGAATACCATACTTGTCGAGTAAGGCCATCTGGCGACGATGGCCGACTCGGTTTCCATAATCACGGATGGTATAACCAGGAAGGGCAGGGCTTGGTTGCGGCCAAGCTTTGCGATGGGGATTATTGGGCGGGTCCAGTTCGTAGAATTCAATATTAGGTGCAACCCATAAGGCTACTTTGGCCCCATTGGGCCACTGAATCTTTGGGCGATCTTCATACGGCCAGTAGTCGTAAACGCCGAGACTTTCTTTCATAAGGCTCCGTCTCTCTTCTTTCGCGGGGTGCATGCGGTGAGGCAGTCGAAGCCACACCGCAGCGTGAAGGCTTTTTAGTTCTTATTAACAATTTGATCTTCTAGCCAGTTCAGCACGCTTTGAACTCCCATCACGTCGGCATATTTCAGGTGCAGGTCGGTCAGGTTGGCGAAGTGATAGCTCTCATGTTTATCCGACACGCACTCCTCGGGAACGATAGTTCTGTAACCACGGGAGAGGCTCTCAACGGCGGTGGCTCTAATGCAACCACTTGTTGAACCGCCAGTGATAATCACGGTATCCACTTGGTGCCACACCATCAGAGACTGCAGAGGCGTTTCAAAAAAAGCTGACGGCATACGCTTGCTGTAGATCACGTCGCGGGAGTAGTCTATTTCTACTCGCTCATCAAAAGCGGCACGGTCAGAACCGTATTTGATATTCTGAAGGGAGTCAGGGGTATCTGTTCTAGTGCCCCAAACGCCAGCATCTTCCGCGGAATCCAAAAATGCGACATGGGTCCATACCACCGGCCAATTCAGGTCGCGGAATCGTTTGGACAACTCGTTTACATATTCCAACTGGCGCGGGTCGGTCTCGTAGGCCGTCTTGTAAAGATCCGTGCGTGTATATGCTTTCTGTGGATCGACATTGACCAAAATCGCTTTTTTACCGAAACCAAACGGCACGCGCTGCGGATTTTGCATGACTTCGTGGAAAATCTCTTTTGCGGTTTTATCACTGGTAATCATAGTGTTCTCCCTGACATCAAATTGGGTGTGGGCTCGGCTCAGCGGTTACCGTCTTCGTACTGCTGGCCGAGCTCTAACATGCTTTGGGTGCCCAGATAATCATTAAGTTGTTTGAAATCCAGCATTCGGTCGCGGAAATTATTAGTAGTGCCGTCAGCTTTCAGCGTGTTGAAAAACTGGGATGCCATGAACGTGAACGCACGAACCAGAGCACCTGGAAAGATCACCATTGAAAAGCCCATGGCTTCCAGCGTGGCCGCGTCTTGAAGCGGAGTGTCGCCGCCTTCAACCATGTTTGCCATCACCGGGATCTTACCCTTGAACTGGCTCACAACCTGATCGACTTGCTCAGACGAACGAATGCCTTCCACAAACACCATATCTGCGCCCGCCTCGTAGTAGGCTTGAGCTCGATCCAACGCCCTGCCGATACCTTCGCTGGCAATAGCATCCGTGCGACCAATAATCAGGGTTTGATCGCTATGTCTTGCGTCTAGAGCCGCTTTGATTTTACCTACCATCTCGCCGGTATGGACCAGGGTCTTGCCCTGAAGGTGGCCGCAGCGCTTGGGATACGTCTGATCTTCAAGCTGAATGGCGTTCGCGCCAGATCGCTCTAGTATGCGAATACTGCGCATTACGTTGAGCGCATTACCGAAACCCGTATCACAATCCACCACGACTGATATTTCGCTGCGCTCACGAATGTGAGCCAGAGTGTCATTGATTTCGGTCAGGCTCATCAAACCTATGTCGGGGCGACCAAGCTTGGTGTAAGCCAAGCTTGCACCTGAAAGATACACGGTATCGAAGCCTGCTTGCTCTGCCAATGACGCGCTAAGAGCATCGTATATACCAGGGGCAACAACAATGCTTGAGCTTTGCAGCCGCTCTTTCAGTGTCATCGCAATAACTGCGCTCTTTTTGTTGGGCATAAATTAAGTGCTCATCCTGATTTGCGTGAGTCAGCAACTGCGAGTTTTGCACGTTGCTAGAATTTTTTGGTGTTACCAGTGTTTGGCGGTCATCGTTGTGCGGTTGCCAAGTCATTCCAGACGTCCTGTCTTACCAGTCGGTCATTGCAAATTTCAAATCGGTCTATAAAACGTATGCCTTCAAAAGACGTGCCGTCTGGCCATTCGCCGTATAATGTGCCGTTCACAAACACCACAATCTTGTCCATCTCGTAAGCAATATTGGTCGATTCCAGGGTCTTCTTGACAAACCGGTACCGGCTTTTTGACCACTCCGCAACCTGATTGATTGATGTCAGCTCGCCACTGCCGGGAAATGTCATCAGAAAGTTCTCATCCAGAAACTTCCGGGCTTTTTCCAGGTCTCGTTGCTCCATAGCCATCAAGTAGTCATGAACCAGAGACGTAGGATCAGCAGCTCCTGTACCGGGTTGGCGAGCCATGCCCCCTCGGCTGTAGTTGCTCGAGTCGAACTCGTGAATCCAAATGGAAATGGCTTCGGGATTGGCGCGCGTAATTCCGGCTATGGCGGCGGTAAGGGCTTGTGTCATACGCTCCTTAAGCCCATTGCTGTAGCCCGAGAGCAGGCTGACCTGTAACATCGGCATATTAATTCCTCCTTTCGCTGCGAGTGCTTTCCGCGTTTTCGTTTGATTTTTTATTGTACTATTAATAATACATTTATATGTGTCATCCCTTGAACTGTCAAGTCTAGGCAGCCGAGTAACTGAGAGATAAACCACATGGTTACATCTACCCACGCCAACGGGCCTGGCGGAATCAAGTCCCATCAGTTGTTTCTATTATTGAAGGACGCCATTGTCAGCGGGCGCGCAGTGCCCGGTAGTAAGATTCCGGGAGAGCTGAAATTAGCCCAAGAGCATCAAGTGTCGCGTGTAACGGTACGCCGTGCACTTGAAGCGCTTGCCAGGGAAGGAATGATTATGCGCAAGCCTGGCTTGGGCACATTGGTATGTGAGCGACCATTGGGCGCAACGGTCATGACCGCCAGTGTTTCTAATCTTCTTCCCAATATGGTGAAGCTTGGTGAGAATTCTCGTGTCCGACTGCTGGAATTCAACTATGGCCAACCGTCGGATGACGTTCGGGAGCGCTTGCGGCTAGAGCCTGGCGAACGTGTGCAACGGTCCATTCGAGTTCGTCTTGCTGAAGGCAAACCTTTCTCATATCTCACAACATACGTTCCAGAGCGCATAGCTCTGAGTTACAACGAAGATGAACTGACAACAATGCCTTTGTTTGCGCTGCTTGAGCGAAGTGGTGTGCAGCTGGATCACGCTACACAGAGTATTTCCGCAACCTTGGCCACAAAGGATGTAGCCGATGCGCTGGATGTCGCTGTAGGTTCCGCTCTGATCTCGCTAACACGCGTGGTGTACGACAAAGACGGCAAGGGAGTTGAACATTTGCACGCCCTATACCGCCCGGACCGCTACCGCATTGAGATCGACTTGTGCCGCACTGGCAGTGAAGACGGACGCTATTGGCAGCCGCTCGCACCTGATCAGGGTTAACAGCGGGCGAGTTCGCCCGAAAGCATCTAGTTTCTATCAACAGTTGACATCATCTAAACGGGTGTATACCTTCATCTGTATAGTAAATAATACATTTAAAAACCATAACAAGAGACAGTTGCTCGGGTTCCTTTTGCTTAAATGCGCCGAGCAGCGATCCACGGATCAAAAAGAGAGTAGGGCGATGGCAGGTAAAGCGCTGTTTGACAAAATTTGGCAGGCCCACGAAATTTGCCAGAATGAAGAAGGTCAAAGCCTGCTCTGGGTGGACCTGCACTTGGCTCATGAAGGTTCTTTTCATGCTTTCAACAAGCTGGCCGAGCGCGGGCAGCCGGTTCGGCATCCTGAATGTACGATTTGTATTGCCGACCATTACGTTCCCACCACTAGCCGCAGTTTGATTGCGGTACAGCCTAAAATTCGCAATGTTATCCAACAGTTGATCGATAACTCCCGCCACCACGGCCTAACGCTGATTGGTTTGGATGACCCGCGCCAGGGCATTGTTCATGTGGTTGGGCCAGAACAGGGTATTACTCAACCGGGTTTATTGATGGTGTGTGGAGATAGCCATACCTCAACCCACGGGGCACTCGGAGCCTTTGCGTTCGGAATCGGTGCGTCTGAAGTTGCTCACGTATTGGCGACGCAGACGTTGTGGCAAGACAAACCAAAGCGAATGCGGATAACCATTAATGGCCAGCTTGCACCGGGCGTAACGGCTAAAGATATCGCGTTGGCCTGGATTTCGCGCCTGGGATCAGATGGCGCGCGAGGCTACGCCATTGAGTACGCTGGCAGTGTCGTTCGCAATCTAAGTGTAGAGGCACGCCTAACGCTATGTAACTTGTCTATAGAGGGTGGTGGTCGGTGCGGCATGATAGCTCCTGACCAAAAGACGATCGAATACGTCAAGGGCCGCACATACTCACCGGAAGGTGAAGCGTTAGAGCAAGCTGTTGCGTACTGGCAAACTCTTTTCAGCGACGATGATGCGGAGTTTGATCGCGAGGTTGTTCTCAGGGGTGAAGATATCGAGCCCATAGTCACATGGGGGGTGTCACCCGAAGATGCCTTGCCGATTGGAGCTTGTGTGCCAGACCCGACGCAAGCCAGCTCCCCGGGCAAAGCCCGTCAAATTCAGGATAGCCTCGACTACATGGGGCTCTTGCCTGGTCAAAAGTTAACCGAAATTTCGGTTGATCGAGTTTTTATCGGTTCTTGCACCAATGCCCGTATTGAAGATCTCAGGGCCGCGGCAGCGATTTTACAAGGCAAGGTCTGCAAGGTGCCTGGAATCGTCTCTCCCGGCTCGACACTGGTAAAAGTTCAAGCTGAAGCTGAGGGCCTCGACAAGACGTTCATCGATGCAGGTCTGGAATGGCGAGAATCTGGCTGTTCGATGTGTGTAGGAATGAACGGCGATCTGATTGCCAGCGGAGAGCGCTGCGCCTCCACAACGAACCGCAATTTCAAAGGGCGCCAGGGGCCTGGTGCCCGAACACATCTTATGTCACCAGCGATGGTTGCCGCAGCAGCACTCACTGGCCACCTTAGCGACATTCGCGACATTCTAGGGTAATCGGACATGAAACCATTCAATCAGTTGACTTCGCTGGCCTGTCCGCTACCGCTTGAAAATGTTGATACCGATCAGCTGATTCCAGCACGGTTTATGAAAGAGTCACGAGCAGACGGCTACGGCAACTTTCTATTGCATGACATGCGCTTCAATGCCGGCGGAGAACCTCAAAAGTCTATTTTTAATACCATTAATAACGGCAATTCCGGCTCGTCAGAAGTTCTGGTTGCTCTGCGTAACTTTGGCGGTGGTTCATCCCGCGAAGCCGCGGTTTATGCATTGGTAGATTTTGGTTTCCGCTGCGTAATTGCACCCAGTTTTGGTGATATTTTTGCATCCAACGCAGTGAACAATGGCCTGCTTCCAGCATTGGTATCTGAACAGGATTGTGAACAGCTGCTGGAAGCGTTGGCTGGGGAGCTCGGCCAGATCGATATTGATTTGGCAGCGCAAACCATCACCTGTGAGGAAATAACGATCTCGTTCGATATCAATGCAACCTGGAAGTTAAAACTGCTCAACGGATGGGATGATATTGACTTAACGCTGGCGGAAGCGCCAAAAATCGCAACTTTCAGGGAGAAGTATCAGAAGCACTATCCCTGGTTGGGATAATTTAAATGCTGAAAAACCAATAGCTATCAACATAAATAAAAAACATAAGAGGTTTCCATGAAAAAATTAAGCCTTGCTATCACTGCTGGTGTTTCACTGTTGTTCACAATGGGTGCTATGGCGAAAGAACAGGAGTTAAAAGCAGTCCATGCGTTCCCTACGTCTCTGATCTACACGCAAAGCTTTTTAGAGTTCGTAGATGAAGTTAACGAGCAGGGCGAAGGTGTAATTCGTATCCGAGTTCTTGGCGGACCTGAAGTTATCGGGCTATCCCAGCAGCCTGATGCCGCTCGTAACGGCGTAGTTGATATGGCCTACACTGCAGCCAGTTTTTATGCAGGCCGTATTCCTGAACGAGATGCTCTGATTTCCTCTAATACCAACGCCATTTATGCTCGTGAATCCGGTGGTATCGATCTGTTAAATGAGATTCACCAGAAAAAAATGGGTGTCTACTATCTAGGTTGGTTTGACAGTGGTGTTAAGTACAACCTTTATACCATCAACGAGCCAAATACGAATGCCGATGGTGGTCTGGATATGTCCGGCATGCGTTTACGCAGCAACCCGGTATACGACGCCTTCTTTACAGATTATCTTGAAGTTCAGCCTATCAGCCTACCGACGACCGATGTGTATTCCGCTCTGGAGCGAAGCGTGGTTGACGCAACCGGTTGGACTCAGCTCGGCATGAAGGATCTTAACTGGGACAAGTTTTTGAACTACCGTGTTGATCCGGCTTTTTACTCCACCGATATGGGTGTAATCGTAAACCAGAAAAGTTGGAATGAGCTCAGCGACGAAGCCAAAAAGATCTTGCAGAAAGTGGCGATCGAGCACGAGCGCAAGAGTGCTGAGGCGTTTTCTGGCCTTTCCAATGACCAGCAAGCGGCCCTGGAGGATAACGGAATGAAGCCGTTTGTCTTAAGTGACAAAGTCGCTGCCCAATATCTGAAAGCGGCTCAAGATGCTTCTTTGGCCCGGATGCGCACTCGTATGGAGCAGCATTCTGATGGTTTGACCCATTACGAAGACCTTGTCGAGAAGTTTAATAAACCTGCTTCCGAATAGTAAACAGGAGCCCAGCTTTAGCCGGGCTTTACTCCCATCTTGATGACGAGCAGTTCTATGTCCTCATTCATTCGCTTCTACGACAGATTGGTTAATGCATTTGCATTTGTGTCTGGGCTAATGCTGATCTGGTTGATGGTTGCGGTGGTTTTGTCGGTGCTGATTCGAAACTTTGGCGCCCAACCGCCGGCCTGGCTATTTACCTCGACTGAATATTCAATGTTTTATCTTACCTTGCTCGGGGCGCCTTGGCTGGTTCGGGAGAAAGGACATGTTTACATTGAGGTGGCTATCAGTAATTTGCCCCCCAAAATTCTAGACGCAGTGTCCCGACTGGTTATGTTTATTTGTGCAGTTATTAGTCTTGTACTTGCCTGGAAGGGTTTGGAGTTGGTTATTTCTAATATTCAGGGCAGTGATTACGATGTTAGAACCTATTTCGTTCCAATGTGGATTCTTACGGTCGCTTATCCGATTAGTTTTGCGCTAATGGGGATCGAGTTTACCCGTTTTATTTTCTCCAAAAATGCTTTTCACAGTGGTCAAAACGGGGAATTCTGATATGGCCTGGCACGAAGCGTTATTGTTTCTTTTATCCGCTGTATTGACTTTGATGCTTATTGGAGCACCTGTTGCATTTGCTTTTATTGGCGCAAATCTTGTTGGTGCGTGGTTCTTCATGGGCGGCGAAGTTGGCATTACCCAATTATTGAGTAATGGGTTTGGCGCGCTATCTAATTTCGGGCTGGTGCCCATCCCCCTGTTTCTTTTGATGGGAGAGTTATTTTTCCGGACGGGGCTGGGCATGAGAATGTTCAATGCGATTGATCAGCTGATGGGTCGGGTTCCGGGGCGCCTTTCTTACGTTACCGTTGTGGGCGGTACGGCCTTTTCGACCTTGAGTGGTTCATCTATGGGCTCGACAGCCCTGCTGGGCTCTCTGCTGGTTCCAGAAATGGAACGTCGCGGTTATAAAAGGCATATGTCCATCGGGCCGATTCTGGGTACCGGTGGTTTGGCGATCATTATCCCGCCGTCAGCGATTGCGGTGTTGTTGGCAACGCTTGCCAAGCTCGATATTGGCGATGTACTGATTGCCGGCATTATTCCAGGACTGCTTCTGGCAACGTTGTACATGGTGACAATCTGGATCAAAACAAAAATCGATCCTGATGCAGCGCCGGCCTACGATGTTGACCCGGTATCGTTTTCACAAAAAATCAAGCTCTTTTCCAGAGACATAATGCCGATGCTGGGCGTCATCATAATGATTGTTATTATGATGTTAACCGGTTTCGCAACGCCCTCGGAGGCGGCTGCTTTTGGGGCACTTGGTATTATCGGTTTGGCGGCTCTGTTCAAGGCTCTGACATTCGAAGCTTTCAAGCTGTCTGTGGTAGGTGCTTTGAAAGTTACGCTGATGGCTTATCTGATCGTTTTTGGTTCTGCCACATTCAGCCAGCTGCTGGCATTTTCAGGTGCCTCCAGCGGCTTGATCGAATGGGCGATCAGCTTTGACCTATCGCCATTGCTTATGCTGACGGCTATGTTCCTGGTGCTTCTAGTGTTGGGCACGTTCATGGAAGCCATATCCATCATGATGATTACCGTGCCGTTTTTCTTTCCGTTGGCACAGTCATTAGGCTTTGACCTGATATGGTTCTCTATCATTACTCTTGTTGCTCTGGAAGTGGGTTTTTCAACACCCCCCTTGGGTCTCAACCTGTTCGTTATGAAGGGTGTTGCGCCGCCAGGAACCACAATGAAAGAGATCTACCTCGCGTCAATTCCTTACATTCTGTGCTCGATTCTGTTGGTGATATTAATGGTTATCTTCCCCGGAATTGTTACCTGGCTACCGTATTTGTCTGGTAATTAGGTTGATGCGGGCGCCCTGCTGGCGCTGGCCATCTAACTCACGGTTGAAATGTTCCGCTGACTTCATGTGGTCATGCATAAGCTTGCGAGCACCGATTATAGCCTAGGCTTGGGACGCCTCAACTAGTTGTCTATGGTAGGCAACGTTGAGCTAGTAGAGCGTGAAAATCTAGCTCGGCAATGTGTTGTTCCATGCGTTCTTCAAACGTGTCAGGCGCAATTTCGCACCGCTTGACCAACGTATCTAGTGTATTCGGGTCTTCTTCATTTAGGAGAGGCGTAGCCAATGCGGCAACATCTATTCTTTCTGCCCTGATTGGCCGCGGACCGCAGTGGGAAGGGAGCCTGAATTGACTTAGCCCTCATGGATGTTCAGGCCAGCATGCTGGCGAACTAGGCTTCTGCAACGTCCGATGGATACATAATCCTGGCAGTGGGGGCGATGCTCAATTTCAGCGCTTCTGCCAGGTGGCCGGAGTGCTTCAGTTAGCGGCAGATGAACTTTTTGCGATCAACCGTGACCGAGTGCACCGTCGTGAGCTCCTGAATGCTGACTTGCCGCCACCCACGCTTGGTGAGCACAACCGCCGGTGTTTTTTCTCAACTGTTGCCTGACCGCGAAGAGTATCTCAATACGCTTCGCGTGAAAGGTGTTATTTCATAATTAATAGGTCCCCGGCGGTGTTGCGATTTGGCCACATTGTCAGGGACTTATTCGTGCAATTTCTGTCTGATTTCACCTCTCTATTCTTAATACCGATAAAAATTAAAAAATACTTTTAAATGTATTGAAAAAAATACATCTGAGTGTATGCTGTCTGACGATTAAAAATAATAAGATTAATAGTCAGGAGGTATACCTACCAAGCAGTTTCAGTTCAGGAACACAGATTCTTAAACCGACGTGCTCAAGCAAAATAATTAACACTCAACAAAAGAATTACTTGAGAGGGCTCTATGAGCAAAAATACAGTGAAATCAATCTCCATTCTATCTCTGGGCACTGCAACTCTGCTGATGGCCTCCGGGGCTCAGGCGCTCAATTTTAAAGTCGATAAGACCGATGTAGACGTCTATGGCTACGCTAAGCTTGACGTCATTTATGATGTCGATGCGAATCTTACTAATACAGTTAATCGCGGTAAAATCAGACTAGATGATACCGCTGGTGTTGATGGTCATACGACAATGCACGCCTTTCAAAGCCGCTTAGGACTTACAACAACAACCGCGCTTGGCGACGATGTGCTGAAGACCAACGTTGAAGGTGACTTTTATGGCAATGGAGGCTTCGCCGACGGTGGCGGTGGTTTCCGGCTACGTCACGCTTATGGTGTATGGAAAGGCGTTCTGGCGGGTCAGACCTGGAGTAATTTCGGGAACACGATAGGCCTATTTCCTACAGTCGACTTTAACGGTCCAATGGCGATGGGTGGTGGCCGACAGGCCCAATTGCGGTATACCACCGGTAAGTTCTCGTTCTCCGCAGAGGATCCCCAGCAGGGCGGAACAGTGAATTCTGCTGGCAATACCCAATACCGACTGCCCGATATGACTGCTCGTTACCAGAATACCGATGGTCCCGTGCAAGTTTCCGTTGCTGGTCTAGCCCGTTTTTTAGAGTACGACGCTGAGGGCGCGAATCCTATAAATACCGCTTTTACTGACGACTCAGCCATGGGCTGGGGCGTGACTCTTGAAGCCAAAACGCAACTGACTGAAGCTATTACGCTGCGCGGTTCGATTACCCATGGCGATGGTATCGGTGGGTACTTGTATATTAGCCCGTCATCAGCTCCGGGGTATGTCGATTCTGCAGGCAATCTTGAAACAATCGAAGCAACCGGTGGCGGCGCGAGTGTCAGCGTAGCAGCAGGCCCAGGTTCGATTAACCTGGGCTACGGTGTGGCAATCGCGGATTTGGATAATGCGTATCTGAACGGCGATGTTGCTGCTACAGAAAATGAGCGTTTCAGCAGTACCTTTGTTAACTATATTTGGTCGCCGGTTGATCGAATTACTTACGGCCTTGAAGCGGGCTATCATACCCGTGAACAGGTTAATGGCAAAGATGGTAGTGCCGTTCGGCTTCAGGCCATGTTGATGTTTGGCTTTTAATCTAGCGTTTTGGTTGGTGTAGTTCCTTTTGGGTTTTACTCTCTTGGCCCCGGTTTATAACCGGGGCCTTTTTTTTATAAATAGCGTTTTGCGCTAAAAATATGTGAGTATTTTAGGATAGCTTGCTTGCTCATGAGAAAAAGTAAAACGGGTCTGTTGATGAAAAAATCCGGAACAATATGATTAAATCAGATTACCCCGGTAGCGCCCGTCAGTTGGCAATCAACTTGATCGCTGTTTGTTTCAGTTTGGCCAGTACGTTCGTGGCTCAAACTATGCTTTTGATCTCGGTTCCCGTATCTGCTTTTGAGCTCGGCGCCAGTCCTTTTCTTATCGGCTTAATCCTCTCTGTGCCCTACCTATTGCCGTTGGTAATGGCCATTCCTTTTAGTGGAATAATTACCCGGGCAGGCGGAAAAATAGTAATCATAACGGGTGGTTTCGGAATGGTGCTCGGGCCAGCAGCTATCCTTATGTTCCCCGGGTTTTCTGGCTTGATTCTTGTTCAGGTCATTGTAAGCATTGCTCATATGGCCATGATTCTAGCTGGTCAGTCCATTGTCTCCAGTTTAGGCAAAGGCAAAAAACTGGAAAAATACTTTGGCTGGTATACCACTTGCCTTTCAGCCGGCCAGTTGGTGGGCCCAGTACTTGCTGGCTGGCTAATTGATACTAGCGGAATGACACTATCTGTTCTTGTCATAATGGCCGTTTCGTTTTTTGCTATGTTAAGTGGATTTTTTCTCACTGGCAGTGCTGCGATTGGCTGTCGTGTGAAACGTCCATTATTTGAATTTCAGGCCCAAACAGATCTTCTAAAAGAAAATGTCGGGGTTAAAGTTTCTATAGCATTAACGGTTGCAGTGGTTTTCGCATTAAGCGCTTATGGAACATTCCTGCCGATATATCTTAAAAGCCTGGAAGTATCGGCGACCATGATTGGAACTTTGGTAAGCCTGAGGGCGTTATTTTCAATGCTGGTGCGGCCATTTATGCCGTTGGTGATTAGATGGGTTGGGGGGCGATCAATCGCAATAATCTGGTCCCCTGTTTTAGTCGCTTTCGGTTTTATGCTGACTGGTATGACAGACAATTTCCTGTTCCTTTCGTTGCTGGCCGCTCTGATTGGTCTTGGCTCTGGGGTATCTCAACCTCTCTCGATGGTTGTTTTAGCAGAGAGCGTGAGCGAAGATCAGCGCTCAGGCGCCTTAGCGGTGCGCTTGATGGCAAATCGTGGCGTTCAGTTTCTGGCACCGCTAAGTCTTGGCGCGCTGGCAGAAGTGATGCCTTTTAGCTTGGCATTTTTATTCGGGGGCGCATTTATTTTTATTTTTATCGGGCTGATTACCTATATGATGCGATTTTTTAAAGATGAGTAGCTGAAAGAGTAAAAATAATTTGTGCTTACAACAGCATATCGGATAGCTGCAAGCTAATTCAGCTGCGTTCTCGCACACAAATTTTTTTTAAGAAAATGGGTTCAATCATCATGACAGATCAGATAAGGGTAGCGATTGCCGGTTATGGCAATTTGGGTCGGGGTGTGGAAGCGTCTTTGGCACAAAATCCGGACATGGAGCTGATTTGCGTATTTAGCCGTCGTGATTCTGCCAGCGTGACACTTTTAGATCAAAAGGTACCGGTATACGCTATGGCGGATGTGGAGCAGTATCAGGATGAAGTGGATGTGGTGATTCTGTGTGGCGGCGCTAAAACTGATCTACCGGAACAGGGGCCATACCTGACACAGTTTTTTAATACGGTGGACAGTTTTGACACTCATGAAAAAATGAATGAATATTTTTCGGTACTGAATGGTGCAGCGCAAAAGTCCGGCAACATTGCGCTTTTGGCTGTAGGCTGGGACCCCGGTCTAACGTCACTGAACCGTCTGTTTGGTGAAACCATTTTGCCAGCAGGTAACACCGGTACCCAAAGCAACCAGATCATCGAGAGCTCGTTGGCTCTGGGCAGTAACCTCGAGTTCACCTCCAGTGCTCTGGTGGCCTACACTCGGGCTGTTTACAGGCTGGCGCGCTCAGGTGAGATTGGAGCCAAAACCGTGTTTGATATTGCACCGGGTTTGCTGTCACCCAAAAGTCCGTCGCAGCTGCGCAAAGAGCTGCTCTGATTACAACGCTCGCGGAGAATACAATGGCGCATTCCCATGAGGATTGAAGCCGAGAATCTGCCAGACAGCACCATCAGCTGCTCAAGTTGCCAGGCCTGCTGTTGCCGCCTCGAAGTCATGCTGATTACAGAGACTGGCGTGCCAGAGCGCTTCATCGCAACGGACCAGTGGGGCAGCCGCACTATGGCCCGGCTGGACGACGGCTGGTGCGCCGCGCTGGACCGCAACACCATGTCTTGCTCAATTTATCAGAAGCGTCCGTTTATCTGCCGCGAATTCGAAATGGGTGGCTACGAGTGCATCGTCGAGCGTGCCGTGCCTTA
>JBALXR010000040.1:0-26029 GCA_036960525.1 Marinobacter sp. | reverse complement strand
ATACCGCGCCAGGCTGCCTGCATGTCACCGCGGCGCCATGCCTGGGCATAATTTGCCAGAGGTTGACGCCAGCCTGGCATGCCCAGCACCAGCAGCAGCAATAACAACTCCAGCAACCATCCCGCCAGAGGCCAGTGGTGATGCTGCCAGTAACTCTGCGCCAGCCACACCACGACGGTCGGAATAGCCACCGCCAGTAACGGCGCCACCGCACTCATCCTTTGGGGAAGGCCTTGCGGCAGGCGTTGCCCCACACCTTCAAACCAGTTGCGCCATAGCTGATGGCCATCGAGCTGATCGCGACTGTCCAGCCGTCGCCGCAGCAGGTAGGCCAGCACAAATACAAGCAGGGTCATAATCTGTCCTTTGTGGGTTTTGCCAAGCTTTTATGCAACCGCAACCAGTCAAACGCCGGCCCGGGATCAGTTTTTCGCCCCGGCGCAATGTCGCTGTGGCCCGCAATCTCGTCAACACCAATTTCAGGCCAAGCTGCCATAATTTGCTGGCAAACAGCGGATAGTGCCTGATATTGACCCTCGGTATAAGGCACATTGTCACTGCCCTCAAGCTCAATGCCAATGGAAAAATCGTTGCACTCGTCCTGGTCGCGAAAACGGGAACGGCCAGCGTGCCAAGCACGATCCAGCAGGCTGACAAACTGGATAATTGTGCTGTCACGGCGTATCAACAAATGGGCTGAAACAGTCATTGTGGCGATGGTCTGAAAATACGGATGGGCCTTGATGTCTAGACGGTTGCAGAAGAAATTTTCAATTTCAGGGCCCCCAAACTGGCCAGGAGGCAAGCTAATGCAGTGCACAACAATCAGGCTTATCTGGCCGGCCGCCGGTCGCGCACCAAAATTAGGAGACGGTCGCCAGACGGCTGCCTCTATTCTTCCGTTTGCGCGCAGTGCGGCTGCTGCCTTAGAGGCTTGGGTAATCACAGAGTGGGGAGTTTGAGGCAAAGCGAATCCTGATTCAACGAAGTGGAATAGCTCCGATTGAATCACAAAGCGTCACCGTGTGCCACGGCACGCTGCAACCTTCAAAAGCGGCGACTGGTGCGCAGGTTGTCAATAATCGACTCCAGAGCCCGGTCAAAAATCAACCCATCGTCCAGTATTTCAATATGGCCTTGAGCCATCATTCCCGCCAGCTCGTTGCGTCGGTATTCGGCGATTTTGGCACCGCTGCGATTTACAAATATGTACTTATCGACCGCCCGGATAAACGCCGCCAGCTTACAGCGAATCTGACTGCCATCGCGATTCAGTTCAAGCCAGCAACCAACTCGTAAACCATCGGCCTTCGCCAGCCATTCATCAGCAACAACCGGTTGAGCTTTGGTGGGGTCTAAAACCTCCGGCTCTGTCGCCCGGGTAAACACCACTTCTTCGGGGTCACCTGCGGCAACTGACAAGGTAGGCGCCGGGTGACTGACATCGGCTGAAGTGTTTGTAGTGTCTGAAGGCACAGCAGGCGTTTCCTGGCCGTCATCCTTATAAGCATGATCATTGTCGGCGGCTTCACTGGGCGCAATCACCAAGCGCTGAAACACGTCAAGATGTGCCAGTTCCAGATCACGGATCACCGTTTCTACCGACAAACCATCCCAGGCCACACCTTCCAGAGCCCCGCGCAACTGTTCAATAACTTGCGGTATGGCTTGCTGTAACAACTCATGAGTCGTTGCCGTCAGGGGTGCCGGGTCAAGGGTCCAGATCAGCTGCTCGGTTAGCGCCTTGGCTCGCTGCCAGGCCTTACTGTCGGTGCTTTCATGAAGCGCCAGCCAATGCAAGTAGTGACTCCAGGTGCCATTCAGCATATCTTGCACCGACTCAGGTAACAGCCGTCCGTCCATTGCCCTATCCAGCAACTCTTTGGCGTCTGCGGTTGCCTGTTCATGACGCGCACGGCCTTCTTCTGCATCCCGCAAGCGCTGCTCTACCAAGTCACTGCGGCGCTGATCCAGATCAGAGAACCGGTTGAAATCGTTCAGCAACTCTTTAAACAGTGATACGTCTGTGGAAAACTCCGTCAGTATCCGGTTTACCACCGCGCTGATTTTATCCAGTAAGGGGTCACGCTGGCCGGGGCGTTTTTCAGTCCAGCCAGTGGCGGCCAGTGCCATTTCATTAAGCAGCTTGCGTGCGGGGTGGCCACCACGGTTGAAGAAATTCTTGTCTGTTAACGCCACTTTTAACATCGGTATCTGCAGCCGCCCCAACAGGCTTTTCATCACCGAATGCAAATGACGGTCGTCCAGAATAAACTCGAATAACATAGCCACCAGATTGATAACATCGTTATCCACCTGGCCAGGCCGCAGTGACTGGCCTGAAGAATTCTGTAACACCGATTGTAACTGTTGGTTCAGAGGTATCAGCGGCGCACCGGGATCGTTGCCAAATGTTGCCTGAACCTGGCTAAGCCGAGCCAGCAGGGCGTCGGTTTGCAGCCATTGCCCACCACTGGCAGGAGCCAGACCGTCACCATAAACAGGCTGACTTTGCCGCAGCAACTCGCTTAGTTGCGAAAAAGTAGCGGCTGATACCTCTGCCTGAGGTTGCTCCACACCATACCCATCCATCTCTCGAAACACTGCTGATGGCGGCGGCACCGACGCACCCTGGCGGCTGCGGGCCGGATGCACCGGGCTGACCGCTTTGCTGTCAGGCAGAACACCTTCTTTGATCAGGGTCAGATTAGCACCGTGATACACCTCGCCGAGGCTTGTGACCAGCAGTTGGTCAAACAATTTCAACACTATCAGCCGTGCTTTTATGTCAACATCAAGATCTTTGCTGGCCGCAGCCAGTCCACCGCACAGCACTTCCGGGCACAAGGGCATCTGGTCGTCTTCCAGAATCACACCGGGTAACAGATGGCGCACCCGCAAGCTCAGGTGACGTAACGCTTCGCTGTATTGGTAACGCAGTTTTGTGACCATATTATCGATGGCCACCTGCTGCTCAAGTTCGGCGTGATCCAGCAGGCTAAGGGAACCTTCATCAACACTGTCGAGGCCCGTAACTGTGCTCTGCGGGCGGAACTTGCCAATCTCGTTGAAGGCTTGACTGACGTGATGCAACACCGCCAGCGTCATTGACTTACGACGCAGCCGGAGCTCACGCATGGCATCAAAATAACGGGATTGCTCCTGATCAGTGCCGGCGCGATCGGCGAGTTCAAACAGGGCATCGTCAGCGCGGTCAAAAAATTGGTTTAGTACAGTACGGATACTCTGGGCAGACGCGTCCCGCAGCCGGATTAACGCAGTCGGCAAAAGGAAGCGCGACGTCGAGCTCGGGCCGGTGATGTTGACAACTTTTTTATCCTGCACTGTATCTGCCTCCTGTTTACGCCGATCTGCCTTTTACTTTGCAGATCGGAATATACTTTCAAATAATATCATAAAGCCTTATTGCGTCAGCAAGTGTCAGGATTTGTCATTATTTGTAGAGTCTTGAGCTGGATCACACTCGGCAATATATGCGCGACGGTTGGCGAACGCCGTCGGGCGCGATAAACTCCGTTTCTGCCTATTTGTGCCGCGTGCACCTAACTTCTCTGCCGTTACGGACACCACACTATGATCAGTGCCGAACTTCTGCGCCAGTCCAGAATTGAAACGGTTGCCCACAGTCTGCGCGAAGACATTGGCGACGGTGACATTACTGCACAACTTATCGCCGCAGACGCCCGCGCCAGCGGCCGCGTGATTACCCGCGAACACGCCGTTGTCGCCGGCCGCGAATGGGTAGATGAAGTATTCCGCCAGGTTGATCGCGACGTTGTTCTGGACTGGCAGGTGGAAGACGGCCAACACGTCGAACCCGGCCAGCTACTGTTCCGCATGAACGGCCTTGCCCGCAGCCTGCTGACTGCCGAGCGTGCGGCCCTAAACTGGCTTCAAACCCTGTCTGCGGTAGCCACTCTCGCTGCCCGTTACGCCGCGCTGGTCAGCCACACCCGTACGCAATTACTGGATACCCGCAAAACTCTGCCTGGTTTACGCCTGGCGCAAAAATACGCGATCACCTGTGGCGGCTGCAGCAATCATCGATTGGGGTTGTGGGACGCTTTTCTGATCAAGGAAAACCACATTGCGGCCTGCGGCTCTATTGCGGCCGCTGTGCGTGCAGCGCGGGAGCTGGCGCCGGATAAACCGGTAGAAGTGGAAACCGAAAATCTGAACGAACTGCAGCAGGCGCTCGATGCCGGTGCCGACATCATCATGCTTGACGAGTTTTCTCTGGCGGATATGCGCACAGCAGTGGCCCAAACTGCGGGTAAGGCAAAGCTTGAAGCCTCTGGCGGCATTGACGACAGCACCTTGGTGGCCATTGCCGAAACCGGTGTCGACTTTATCTCTTTGGGTACGCTGACAAAAAACCTGCGGGCCGTAGACCTGTCCATGCGCCTAGACGCCTGAGCTGTAATCATATTTCATGGCCAGGCGATAGAGCTCAGCAGGGCTTCGCCCCCAGCAGTTCGTCCAAAGCTGCCAGCTCACGGATCAAAGCCTGCCCGGGGCCAGAGTCCCTGCGATAGTGCTCTTCTGCCATTGGCGCCACGCCACTGACTGTGGGTAACGGCTGAGCATCTTCAACCAGCTGTTTTAGCCGCGCCAAAAGCACAAACTGCAGCCATTGCTCAAAGCTCATTGTATCCAGGCAAAACGGCTCGCAGCTGAGGTACTTTTCTGCTGCAAGAGGCTCACTTTGCCAACAATTCATCTGGCGCAGCTGGATTTCAATAGCCAGAAGACGGTCGGCAACTTGGCAGGCATGGCCAAGGTCGTCGGGTTCGGCTCTCATTCTTGCGCCATCAGCGTCGCGTCGGCAGCCAGTGGCTCGCCGTGAAGCAGCCGGTAGAGGTCTTCGAACTGCTGGGTTAACGGGTGTCGCGGTGCCATGTGAATCAGCGGCTGGTGGCACTGGTGGGACTCTTTCATTTTCACCGAGCTAGACAAGCGCACCGACAGAACCGGCAAACCTTCCTCCTCCAATTCAGCCAACAATTTGGCCGGCAGACTGGCGCGGGCCTGGAACTGATTGGCAACAATACCTTCAATGCTCAGCTCCGGGTTGTGGTCTTCCTGCAGCTCTTGAATTTCGTGAATGATGCTATAAAGCGCTTGGCGCGCGAAGTCATCGCAATCAAACGGAATCAGGCAACGCTGGGCGCCAATCAGCGCCGAGCGGGTGTAAAAATTCAGCGCCGGCGCGGTATCGATGTAAATATCGTCGAAATGTTGATCCAGCTTTTTCAAGGCTTCGCGCAGTTTATAGATTTTGTGCTTGGCTTCGAGCTTGCGTTCCAAAAACTCCAACTCCGGGCTGGAGGGCAGCACCCACAGGTTATCAAAAGGCGTTGCGTGCACAAACGACTCTTCCGGGCGCCGGTTGAACACCGTGAACGACAAGGTCTGCTCCAGCAAATCGGCCGCGTTATTGTCAAGCTCGGCGGCAGGTCGACCCATCAGGTAATGGGTTGAATTACCCTGCGGGTCCAGATCAACCACTAAAGTGCGCTTGCCGCGGGCCGCACTGATCGCGGCCAGATTGCAGGTAATACTGGACTTGCCGACACCGCCTTTCTGATTGAATACCACCCGTCTCATCACTCATCTCCTCAATTGTGTATTGGCTTTCGCTTACAGCAGCCGCAGTTACCAGTTCATTACGGTTTTCACAAACGGAATGGTCAGCCGACGCTGGGCTTGCAACGAATTTTCGTCCAGCGAGTCCAGAATGGCCAGCAGTTCACCCAAGCGTCGCGGTGCGCGGCGCAGAATAAATCCGGCAACGTCGTCAGCCATCACCAGGCCTCGCTGCTCTGCGCGGGCCGTCAGAATACGCTTGCGATCTGAATCGCGGTAAATACCCAGTTGCAGAGTTAAGCCGTGGCTGAGACGGGAAGACAAATCGGGCAGAATGAACGGTAAAGATGCGGGCACGTCCGACAAGCTCACAACGAGCTGGTGGCCGGCATCCAACATACGGTTGTAAAGATGAAAAACGGCTTCTTCCCAGCCGGTCTGACCAACGACGCTGTCCAGATCGTCCAGGCACACCAGGTTAAATTGCTCTAGCCCGGTCAGCGCATCTGGTCCGAACGGCCCCAGTTCGGTAATGCTGATGCAGACTGCTGATAACGACTGGCTTTCAGCGTAGTGACACAGGGCTTGTAACAAATGGCTTTTGCCGGTATCGGAATCGCCACACAACACCACCACTGGCACCGTCACCGGAGGCTGACAAGCCTGTTGCAAACGCTCGGCTATGGCCGCATTGCGCTCGCCGTGAAAGTTGTCGAAGCGGGCGTCGTCACGCAATTTAACACCCAAAATTAGCTGTGAACTTGTCACGACAACCTGGCCCTCCATGCCCGTAAGCTCCAAGCGAGCAGATAGTGCGCACCGCTAAGCACTGTGAACAATGCAACCACCCAGACGAGCGCTGAGTTTATCCATGGCGGCACCATGGTGATGATCTGCAATAGCATTGCTACCAGTACTGCAAAAATCTGAATCGCGGTGTTGAATTTTCCCAACAGGCTCGGAGTCATTTCAAATCTGCCGATTCGATAGTGAAATATCAGTGCGCCACAAACAATTAACAGATCGCGCCCCAGCACCAGCAAAAACAGCCACAAAGGAAATACCCCGCTCAGTGCCAGCATAAAATAGGCGGTAATAAGCAAGGCTTTGTCCGCTAGCGGATCGACGATTGCGCCAAAGCGGGAACGCCAGTCAAAGCGTCGGGCCAGATACCCGTCCACGCCATCAGTCACCGCTGCCAAAGTAAAAATAATCAATGCCATGGGATAAATGCCTGCGTGCAACTCGATAGCAAACGGAGCAATCAACGCAATACGCAAAAATGTCAGGGCATTCGGAATCCAGCGCCAATGATGCAAGCTCAAAGCGCCCTCCTCACATCGACCTTAACGCACCACCGCCGGAACCGGTGAAGGCTGCCAACGATAGATCAGAACCGGATACAGCGCCTGCAAAGCCTGTTCCTCAGACGGCCCAGCCGCTGCTGGCTGCAACACCAAGCGGGAGTCCAGCGTGATGCTGTCACGCAACTGGTCCAACTCACCAGAAAATGTCAGGCGCATGGTTAGCTCACTGCCCTTCACTTCAACAGGTGCAACACTGTCAACAGCATTAATCTGCGCCAGGGCTCGGGTTACTTCGGCGTAGCCGGCCAATTTAGTCACGCCCTGCAGTACTAAATCCACCGTAGGTTGTTTACCCGCATCGCTTCCGCTTGCTCCGTAACGGCTGACATAAAGTTCGGTCCAGCGATCAACTAAGGCATGCGCCAGGGCCGCCGCCGAGTCTGCGCTCACCGCCTGTTCGCCAGGGCTATCAAAACTGAAACCGTCCATCACCCAACCCGCACGCCACTGATTACCACTACGACTAACCCGCACCAGCGCCATTACATCACGACCAACATCATTGGAAGCGTTGCGGACTCGGCTAACAAACTGACCCCAGATATCCGACAGCAACTCACGATTATCGGCCGCACTCGCAACCGGTAACACCAGCGGCAAACCGCGGACCCGCGATGCGTTTTCAAGACCCAAGCGGAAATCGGCGTTGGCACCGTCAAGAGGGCCGGTATCGGTAATCAATGTTCTCCCACCCTTTTCTTCAAGCGCAACCCATGCCAGCGTCAGTGGCCGATTGGCACCCCACACCGGCGCCTGAATCGAGGCCAGCGCCTGGGTGACGGCTACCGCGCCAAAGCTCATCTGTACCCGGCTTTCGGCGCCTGCATTTAAAACCTGGTAAGACGTCAACATAGACTCGGCCGTGCCAAGCACCCCATCAACACCTTCGCGTTCTAACACCCCACGGCTGCCGGCAACACGCACCAGCACCTCACGCAGACCTGCGCTGTAAGACGCCGATAACGCCTCTGCCCCGGAGCCTTGCAGGGCCACGTTGGCAGAGTACAGATTGTTGACGGTTACCGCCTGAGCCTGAGCCGCCAGCAGCAACATCGTCGCCAACGTCCAGCGCACAAAAGATTGCCTGATACGGGCCAGAGCGCTAAAAACGCGGTTGCAGCAAAAATCTGACAACGGCTTGAATTCGATTGATCTTTGAAAGTCAGACACGGAGCTTTTGTGAAACTCAGCCCGGTCGCTCTTTTGAAATACACGCATGTAAAAACCCGACAATTGCATGGATGACGGACAGGATACACCAAGCCCCCGGGCCTGAGTAGCGCTGCGCCCAAGCAGCCTTGAGGCAGAATCGTGGCAATTACGGTTGGTACCCTTCACTGCACCTGCTAAAATCCGCGACTTGACCCACTGGCCAACGGTTTACACCTCCATGAGCGAACACAAACCCTCTTTGACTTACCGCGACGCCGGCGTTGATATTGACGCCGGCAATGAACTCGTCAACCGCATTAAAGCGACAGCGGCACGCACCCGTCGCCCGGAAGTGCTGGGCGGCCTGGGTGGGTTTGGCGCCATGGTTGCCATTCCCGCTGGCTATAAAGAGCCTGTCCTGGTGTCTGGCACTGACGGCGTAGGCACAAAATTGCGCCTCGCCATGCAGTTAAAAAAACACGACACCATCGGCATCGACCTGGTTGCCATGTGCGTGAACGACCTGATTGTGGGTGGCGCCGAGCCCCTGTTCTTTCTGGACTATTACGCCACCGGAAAATTGAATGTAGACGTTGCTGCCAGCGTCGTTGAAGGCATTGGCGAAGGCTGTGAGCTGGCCGGTTGCGCGCTGGTGGGTGGCGAAACTGCCGAGATGCCGGGCATGTATGAAGGTGACGACTACGATCTTGCCGGATTCTGCGTTGGCATAGCCGAGCGCGCTGACATTATTGACGGTAGCCGCGTACGCCCGGGCGATGCCCTGCTCGCGATGGGCTCTTCCGGCCCACACTCCAACGGCTATTCGCTGATCCGCAAAATTTTGGAAGTCAGCAACGCCGATCTGAACCAGCCAATAGGTGATACTACCTTGGCCGAGGCCCTGATGGCCCCGACACGCATCTATGTCAAAAACCTGCTAAAGCTGATTCGCGATATAGACGTACGTGCACTGTCACACATTACCGGCGGTGGCCTGCCCGAGAACATACCTCGCGTGTTGCCCAAGGGCACCGTGGCCGTAATTGATACCGCCAGCTGGCAGTTACCGCCCATTTTTCAATGGATTAAAGACACCGGCGGCGTAGCCACTGAAGAAATGTACCGCACGTTTAACTGCGGCATTGGCATGGTGCTGTGCGTTCCACAGGACCAACTATCGCTGGCACTGGATACACTTAATACCATGGGCGAAACGGCGTGGCATCTTGGTACGATTGAGGCTAGCACGGATCACCAGGCCGATAGCCTTGTACGCTACCAGCGGGGACTTCTGGCGGTATGAAAGCAGATCCGTCACCACGCCCCAAGATTCTGATTCTAGTGTCAGGCGAGGGCAGTAACCTGCAGGCGTTGATTGAAGCCAGTCGTGAGCGCGACTACCCCGCCGACATAGTGGCGGTTGGCAGCAATCAGGCCAAGGCGCCCGCGCTGGCGAGAGCGGCCCATGCCAATATTCCTACCTTTGTGATCGAACACGGTCATTACGGCAGCCGCGATGAATTCGATGGCGCGCTGATGCAGGAAATCCGCCGACACAATCCGGACTTGATTGTGCTGGCCGGTTTCATGCGCATTCTGACCGCAGGTTTTGTTCGCGCGCTCCGCGGCCAACTGCTGAACATTCACCCCTCACTGCTGCCAAAATACACAGGTTTGAATACCCACCAGCGCGCACTGGACGCCGGTGACAAAGTGCACGGTGTCTCTGTGCACTTTGTCACCGAAGAACTGGATGGCGGGCCGATTATTGCTCAGGCCCAAATTGCAGTGGGCCCGGACGATAGCGCCGAGACCCTGGCGCAGAAGGTGCAGACTCAGGAGCATGTACTTTATCCGATTGTGGTTCGCTGGTGCAGTGAAGGCCGCGTGCAACTGGGAGCTGAGCAGGTTTTGTTTGATGGCCAGGCGCTACCCCAGCCATTGGTATTGCCAGCAAACTAATCGCCCGAACGCTGTATTTGAGGAAGCAGTCATGCAGAGAAAATCCTTTGTTGAATCCGCTTTTCCGGGTTTACCGCTGCTGCTCAGTTTGGTCTTATCGGTATGCCTGATTGTTTTTGTAACGCCTGCGTTGGCTGACGCTGGCAGCGAATCCGTGGATTCGCCCCAGTTGACGCCTTTTGAGGCGTCTTTTTCGGCGTCTATTGAACAGGGTATTACCTTGAGCGGCAGCGCAAAACGCATTCTCAGTAACCAGAATAACGGCGTTTGGCTTTATCGCACCTCGGTAAAATCGTTTGTAGCGAATATTGAAGAATCGGTGGTTCTGAAGTGGCAGGACGGTCAGGTCATTCCTTTGCGCTACCGCTATAAGCTCTCAGGTTTGCTGATTCGTGATCGTGAAGAAACCATCGATTTTGACTGGAAGAAAAACCTTGCGACAGGCCGTTATAAAGATAAGGCGTTCGAAATCGTCCTTAGCCCAGGTTTGCTGGACCCACTGGGCTACCAACTGCAGTTGCACCAGGACATCAAGGCCGGAAAGCGGGAAATGGCGTACCAGTATGTGCGCCACGGCCGGCTAGACGAGGACAGGTTTGCCGTTATTAACGAAGGATCGATTACAACACCCCAAGGCGAGATAGACGCTCTGACGGTGGAAAAACTGCGCGACGAAGGCGCCAAGCGGGCGACGCTGATGTGGTTCGCCCCGAAATTCGACCACCTGCTGGTGCAGTTGCTGCAAACCGAGCCTGATGGCAGCCGATATGAACTCAACTTGAAAAGCATAAAACAGCTTTAATCTGAGCCCGGGTTAAGGGCATCAACCCGCAGTTTCAGCCTCAACCCAAACTGTTTTAACTTCTTCAGCAATAATTCTCAGCCCTTCGGCAACCCGCTCGTCGTCTTGGGAGTAGGTTATACGCAGACACTCGTTGCGGTGATTCCAGCCATCCTCGGGCAGCCCCGGGAAAAAGTAATGGCCAGACACCACAAGCACACCGCGAAGCTTTAAGCGCTGATACAGTTCCAGGCTGGTAATCGGTAAATCCGGAAACCACAACCACAAAAACATTGCGCCCTCGGGTTTGTGAATATACCAGCGGCAAGGCGCATCTTCCATGGCGCCGGCGAACGCTGCCACCGCGCGCTGCATTTTGGCCTTGTAGAACGGGCATACCACGTCGCGGCTTAAGGTCAAGATCTCCCCCGAGCGCACCAACGGCTCCGCCAGCATGGCACCAAAGCTCCCCGTAGCCAGATTCATGATCGCATTAATGCTCGCCAGCGCTTTGATGGTAGGCGCCGCCGCAATCACGATACCGGTGCGGGCCGCAGGCAAGCCTAGTTTGGACAGGCTCAAGCACAGAATAACCTGCTCGTTCCAGGTCGGTTTGGCTTCGGTAAACAACAGGTTGGGAAACGGTGTGCCATAGGCACCATCCACAATCAGAGGGATATTTTGGCGCCGTGCCAAAACTTCCAATTGCGCCAGCTCGTCGTCAGTGATCACGTTGCCGGTGGGATTGGTTGGCCTGGACACACAAATAGCGCCGGTTTCGCCGGTCACTTCTACCGCGTCAAAGTCGATTCGGTATTTGAACTCGTGAGCGTCCGTGAAGGAAATGTCAGGCTGCACCGCGCGAAACAGGTCCGCATCTATGCCTGCGTCGGCGTAACCAATGTACTCTGGTGCCAGCGGCAACAGAATGTGTTTGTGCACACCATCGCCGTAGTCACCACCGAACATATTGAACAGCATGAAAAATGCTGCCTGGCTGCCGTTAGTGAGCGCAATATTCTCGCTGGTCAGGTCCCAGCCGTACTCACGACTCAACAATTCCGCCAACGCGGCGATAAACTGCTTTTCGCCTTGAGGGGGATCATAAACGCCCACCAGGCGGCGCATATCGGCGTCACTCTGGCTGATCTGAACAAGACTCTCCCGAACCCGCCGTTGTATCTCCGGAATATGACCGGGATTGCCCCCGCCCATCATGATCAGGTCATCACCCGAGGCCATGGCATTACCTAAATCGTCCATCAACGAGGTAATACCGGCATCTGCAGTAAATTTCTGGCCAAACGCAGAGAGTTTCATCAGATAAGGTCCGTTATTCAGTCAGTGTTAATCGGCCAATGAAATGCCTAGATTGCTAACGCCATCGTTTTCCGCTCGCTGGCGCAGGCTATTGATAAAATCCTGCCGCGGAACGCGCTGGCGTTTTAATTCCAGCACCAAGTCACGTTGAAACAGCTTGTCCTCTTTCATCAAGGGATGCTGATCCAGCAGGCGCACCAGCTCGTCTTCGCTCAGCTCTTCGGCTTCCGAAACCTCAACAAAACTCATCACGGTGGCCGTGGCAAGCTGCGAAGCAGCTGTCGCCCTATGCTTGCCTGGGTTTAGCCGATTCAACAGCGCCTGCTCCAGCAATTGGCAGAAATCATACGCGGGATATACGCCGTAGGCGTCGTAGTCCTCAACGTTTGGCGACAGCGCTTCTAGCTTGCGCAGCCACTGGGGAATGGCAGCCTCGATGGCATCTGGCTTTAAGAGATCCCAACCCGCATCCAGAATCTGACGCATTTTGGCGCCGGTTTTCAGCTCCATGGCGTCCGCAAACAGAGCGTAATTGGGAAACGCCCGCTCGGCCAGCGATAGCAAAAATGCGCATTCGCGCCAGCTCTGCAGCTGCTGTACAGCTTTCAAAAATTGATTGGCGTTCATGTGCGCGGCAGCGTTACGCCAGTTTGGCCCAAGTACTTGCCGCCCCGATCTTTATAGCTGGTTTCACACACTTCGTCAGCCTCGAAAAACAGCATCTGCGCCACACCTTCGTTGGCGTAAATTTTTGCCGGCAAGTTGGTGGTATTGGAAAACTCCAATGTCACCTGACCTTCCCACTCTGGCTCCAGCGGAGTGACGTTGACAATAATTCCGCAACGGGCATAAGTGGACTTGCCCAGGCAGATAGTCAGCACACTGCGGGGAATACGGAAATATTCCACAGTACGCGCCAGCGCAAACGAGTTGGGCGGAATAATGCAGACGTCGCTGGTGATGTTCACAAAGCTGTTTTCGTCAAAATTCTTCGGGTCTACCGTAGCAGAATGCACGTTGGTGAAGATTTTGAATTCGTTGCTGCAACGCACGTCGTAGCCATAACTGGAGGTGCCGTAGGAAATTACCCGGCCCTTTTCCGATTCACGCACCTGGCCGGGCTCGAAGGGCTCGATCATGTTGTGTTGCTGCGCCATACGGCGAATCCACTTGTCGGGTTTAATGCTCATACTGGTTTCTCATATCCCGCTGTTATTAAAAACGACCGTTATAAAGGGCGACAGTTTAACTGTTGGCCAGTTTTAGTGCGAATTCCAATGGCCGGTGACCGACACGCTGGAAATAGCGCCGCTTAAATTGCGTTCACGCTTTGACAACTCCGCCCCCAAGCGGCGGGCAATGTCCAAATAGCGCCTCGCCACTTCCGAATCCGGCTCTGCCGCCACCGTGGGTTTACCGCCATCGGTTTGCTCGCGTACGGTTTTGTGCAGTGGCAACTGGCCCAGCAACACGGTGCCGTAGTCGTCGGCAATACGCGCCCCGCCGTCGGCACCAAACAGCGCTTCTTCATAACCGCAGTTGCTGCAGATGTGAACGCTCATGTTTTCCACCACACCCAGCACCGGTATGTCCATTTTGCGGAACATTTCAATACCGCGCTGGGCGTCCATCACGGCAATATTCTGCGGCGTAGTCACAATCACCGCGCCGGTTACCGGCACTTTTTCCGCCAGTGTCAGCTGAATATCACCCGTTCCCGGTGGCATATCCACAATCAGGTAGTCCAGTTCGCCCCACAGAGTCTGCTGCAGCAGCTGCATGAGAACGCCTGTGACCACTGGGCCACGCCAGATCATGGGGGTTTTGTCGTTAGCCAGATACGCCATGGAGTTGGTTTTCAAACCGTGGGCTTCAATGGGTATAAAGTACTTTTGCTCCTGCACTCTCGGCTTTTGGCCATCCGGCACGCCCAGCATCATACCCACGCTGGGGCCATAAATGTCGGCATCCAGCACACCCACCCGGGCGCCTTCGTGCTGCAGCGCAAGAGCCAGATTCACCGCGGTGGTGGATTTACCCACGCCGCCTTTACCGGAAGCCACAGCAATAATATTTTTAACCCCGGGAATCGATGGCAATTCTTTCTGGGCTTTGTAGGCGTGAATTTTTTGGGCCACGTGAATATCCCAGCTTTCCACACCTTCAACCGATTCCAGCGCATTCCCAACCAGCTGCTTCAAAGCCCCGGCTATGCCTTTGGACGGATACGGCAACTCCACCATCAAGGTGACTTTACCGCGTTTGTCCACGTCCAGCTTTTTCACCGCATCCAGCTCATACAGGTCTTTTTCAAGGTACGGATCACGGTATTCGCGAATGGCTGTTTCCAGGGCTTGGCGGGAAATTGTGGTCAAAACATTACTCCGGGAGAGATCAGAAAGAGTTCAGGCCGGTAATGCAGCACTTAAACGGGGTTTCGGATGAAAAAATTATGCGTGGAAGGTATCATTTGTGCCCAATTCTGGCCATACAGGATACCCGCGTTCCGTGCGCAAATCCGCGCGGGGGTGTTCTGCAGGTTCGCGGCCTACATTCAATTCCAGCAAAGGTTCAAGCTCAACCATGACGCAAGCGAGTGCGAAGCAAAAACGGGACATTCTGGTCACCAGCGCCCTGCCCTATGCCAACGGCCCCATTCACCTGGGCCATTTGTTGGAATACATCCAGACCGATATATGGGCGCGCTATCAGAAACTGCGCGGCCATACTTGTTATTACGTTTGCGCCGACGATGCTCACGGCACCGCCATTATGCTCCGCGCCGAGCGGGAAGGTATTACCCCCGAGCAGTTGATTGACCGCATCCGCCAAGAACATCAACAAGACTTTGGCGACTTTCTGATCCGCTTTGACAATTACTACACCACCCATTCTGACGAGAACCGCCAGTTTTCAGAGTTTATCTACCGTCAACTGCAGCAGAACGGGCGCATTGCGACCCGCACGATTACCCAATCGTTCGACCCTGAAAAAAACATGTTTCTGGCCGACCGGTTTATCAAGGGTACGTGCCCCAAGTGTAAAACAGACGACCAATACGGCGATAACTGCGAAGCCTGTGGTGCCACCTACTCACCCACCGAGCTGATCAACCCCCGTTCAGCGGTGTCCGGCGCCACACCCATCGAAAAAGAATCCGAGCACTATTTCTTCAAATTGCCGGATTTTGCTGACTTCCTGGCCAAATGGACTCGCAGCGGTACCCTTCAACCGCAGGTAGCCAACAAGCTGGCGGAGTGGTTGGACGCAGGCCTGCACGACTGGGACATCAGCCGTGACGCGCCTTACTTCGGCTTCGAGGTACCAGATGCACCGGGCAAGTATTTCTATGTGTGGCTGGACGCGCCCATTGGCTATCTGGCCAGTTTCAAAAACCTGTGCGTCCGCGAAGGCATCAATTTTGAACACTTCTGGAAAGCCGACTCCACCGCCGAGGTGTACCACTTCATTGGCAAGGACATCATCAATTTTCACGCCCTGTTCTGGCCGGCTATTCTGCACGACACCGGTTTCCGCACGCCTACCGCGGTTTGGGCGCACGGTTTTGTCACCGTAAATGGCAAAAAAATGTCCAAATCCCGCGGCACTTTTATCATGGCCCGCACCTATTTAGACTTTCTGAATCCGGAATACCTGCGTTATTACTTTGCTGCAAAACTTACCGGCGGCGTTGATGACATGGATTTAAACCTGGACGATTTTGCCGCCCGGGTAAACTCGGATCTGGTGGGCAAGGTGGTTAACATCGCCAGCCGCAGCGCCGGCTTTATCAGCAAGCGCTTTGACGGCAAACTGGGCCAGGTCACCGAGATCGACAAGCTCAACGAATTCATCAACGCCGGCGAAGAGCTGGCCGGTTACTACGAAAACCGCGAGTTTGGCCGAGCCATGCGTCGAATTATGGAATTGGCGGATATTGCCAACCAGTACGTCAACGACGAGCAACCCTGGGTGCTGGCCAAACAAGAAGGCGAAGACGAAAAGCTTCAAGCCATTTGCACCAATGCGCTGAACATGTTCCGCCTGTTGATGACCTACCTTGCGCCGGTTCTGCCAAAAACCGCCGACGCCTCGGAATCTTTCCTGAGCGCCAAGCTGGATTGGAACAACCGCGCAGAGCTGTTGCAAAATCACTGCATCAACAAGTTTCAGCCGCTGATGAGCCGGGTGGACATGGCGCAGATTGAAAAAATGCTTGATGCCTCGAAAGAACAGCTGCCCGCGGCTGAAGCGCCGGCAGAAACCGCACCGGAAAAACCACTGGAACCCATCAGCCCGGAAATCGAGTTTGACGACTTCGCCAAGGTGGATCTGCGGGTGGTCAAAATCATCAAAGCCGAGCACGTACAGGGCGCCGACAAACTGCTACGCCTGACACTTGACGTGGGACATGGCGAACGCAACGTGTTTGCTGGTATTAAATCAGCCTACGCGCCCGAAGAACTGGAAGGCCGTTTGACCGTGATGGTCGCTAACCTGAAAGCCCGCAAAATGAAATTCGGCCTGTCCGAAGGCATGGTGCTGGCAGCTGGCCCTGGCGGCAAAGACATCTTTATTCTGTCACCAGACTCCGGCGCCACACCCGGCATGCGGATAATGTAAGTGCTATTCAGTCGTAAGCCCTAAATTGTGAGCAGCCAGCGAGGCCCGAAAAAAACATGACCGAGTACCTGCTCATATTGGTCAGTACCATACTGGTCAACAATTTCGTGCTGGTTCAATTTTTGGGCCTGTGCCCGTTTATGGGGGTGTCCGGCAAACTGGAGACAGCCATGGGCATGTCGCTGGCGACCACCTTTGTGCTGACATTGTCGTCGGTGTGCAGCTATCTGGCGTACACCTATTTATTAGAGCCTTTAGATCTCGCGTTTTTGAAAACCATCACCTTCATTTTGGTGATCGCGGTGGTAGTGCAGTTCACCGAAATGGTAGTGCGCAAAACCAGCCCCCTACTGTACCGGGTGCTGGGCATTTTTCTGCCGCTGATTACCACTAACTGTGCGGTGTTGGGTGTGGCCTTGCTTAACCTGAACCGCAACAACAATTTCGTCGAATCATTGCTTTATGGGTTTGGTGCCGCACTTGGGTTTTCCCTGGTGCTGATTTTTTTTGCTGCCATGCGCGAGCGCATCGCGGTATCCGATGTGCCCGTTGCCTTTCGCGGCGCAGCCATCGGTATGGTGACCGCAGGGCTCATGGCCCTGGCGTTTTTAGGCTTTACCGGCCTGGTCAGCGTGTAGAGGAGTCCTTAACTTATGTGGACAAGTATCATCATCGCAGTTGCCGTTTTATTAGGCCTTGCCGCCGTGTTTGGGGCCCTGCTGGGCTTTGCCGCCGAGCGCTTCAAGGTAGAAGGCAACCCGCTGGTCGATCAGATAGACGCGCTTTTGCCGCAAACCCAGTGCGGCCAGTGTGGATTTCCCGGCTGCCGACCCTATGCTGAAGCCATCAACAACGGCGAAGCCATCAACAAGTGCCCCCCGGGCGGTGAAGCCACCATCAACGCCTTGGCCGACCTGCTGGACGTAGAACCCCAACCTCTGGACGCCGAACACGGCGCGGCCCAGGCCAAACGGGTAGCCGTGATTCGCGAAGACGAATGCATTGGCTGCACCAAGTGCATCCAGGCCTGCCCCGTAGACGCCATTCTGGGCGCTGCCAAACACATGCACACAGTCATAGAAAGCGAATGCACCGGCTGTGACTTGTGCTTAGAGCCCTGCCCGGTTGACTGTATCGACATGATCGTCATCGAACCGGACATCCGCAGCTGGACCTGGGCAACGCCGGTCGAACTGGATAAGGCACCAAATGAAGTACCCAGCTTTACCGATGCCCGCGTGATTGTCACCGACAGTCAGGCAGAAGCCCGCGAAGCGAGCCTGCTATGACCCAGCTGTGGAACTTTGGCGGTGGCGTACACCCGCCAGAAAATAAAAGCCAATCCAACAATCGGCCCATCCGCCCCGCGGACTTACCCGCGAAATTGATACTGCCGTTGCAACAACACATTGGCGAGCCTGCGCGCTGCATTGTCGCGCCTGGGCAAAAGGTGCTGAAGGGTGAAGTCATCGCCCAGGTAGACAATGGCATGGGCGTACCAGTACACGCGCCGACGTCAGGCATCATTGAGCGCATTTCCCTGGAGCCCGTGCCACACCCGTCGGGTATGAGCGATACCTGCGTGGTGCTGATACCAGATGGCGAAGAGCGCTGGTGCGCGCTGGTGCCGCAGCCGGAATATCGCAAACTCGGGCGAGACCAAGTGCTGGTGCTGATTCGTCAGGCTGGCATTGTGGGCCTGGGCGGCGCCGGTTTTCCAACCAACATCAAACTACGGCCGTCTGTAGACCGCAAAGTCGACACCCTGATTCTCAACGGTGCCGAGTGCGAGCCGTACATTACCGCCGACGACATGACCATGCGCGAGAAAGCAGCCCAGGTGATGGCCGGTCTGCGCGTAATGGCCTGGCTGCTGCGCCCGGCAAGGGTGGTTATCGGCATCGAAGAAAACAAACCCGAAGCCATTGCCGCTTTGCGGCAGGCGGCAGAGGGCAGTAAAACCGAAATTGCGGTGATTCCCACCATCTATCCGTCCGGTGGTGAAAAACAACTGATCCAGATTCTGACCGGCCAAGAAGTACCCAGCGGCGGCATACCGGCGGATATTGGCGTGATGTGCCAGAATATTGGCACCGCGGTAGCCGTGGCCGATGCTATTTTGCAAGGCAAGCCGCTGATTTCTCGAGTGATAACGGCCACCGGCGAAGCCTTGGCCGAACCCGGTAACTTTGAAGTCTTGGTTGGCACCCCCACCAGCCATTTACTGACCTGCGCCGGTGTTGATAAACAGCGCATGTCGCGGTTAGTGCTCGGCGGCCCGATGATGGGCTATACGGTACAGGATCTAAACATCCCACTGGTTAAGGCCAGCAACTGTATTTTAGCGCCCACCGAGCAAGAACTGCCGACGCCACCGCCTGCACAGGCCTGTATCCGCTGCGGCATGTGCGCCGAAGCCTGCCCGATGGAGCTTTTGCCCCAGCAGTTGTTCTGGCACGCCAAAGCCACAGAGTTCGAAAAAGCCGAACATCTGAATCTTTTTGACTGCATCGAATGCGGTGTTTGCTCGTACGTGTGCCCGAGTTCCATTCCTCTGGTGCAGTATTACCGCTTTGCCAAAGGTGAAATTCGTCTGCAGCGGGCCGAACAGCAAAAATCCGACCGTGCCCGCGTGCGCTTTGAAGCTCGCCAGCAACGCCTTGATCGTGAACAGCAGGAAAAAGACCAGCGCCGAAAAGACCGGGCGTTGGCCGCCGCCAAAGCTCAGGAACAGAAAACAGCTGAAGCTCAAACAATGGTTCAGAACGGCACAGTATCCGACGAGCGCGCGGGCAAATCCGCTCTGGTAGCGCAAGCTCTGGCCCGTAAAAAAGCCAAAACCACAGCTGCCAGCGCTGATACAGCACCGGCTGAGACATTCGCACCCGAAAATACAGGCAAAACTCCTGCGGCCGAGACGGCGCCAAACATAGAAGAACTGGAACAACAGCTGACTCAGGCCCAAGCCAAACTGGAAAAAATGCAAAGCATGCTGGAAGACGCTCACAGTGGCCAAGCGCCCAACGTCGACAAACTCGAACGCGCCGTGGACAAAAATATCGAGCGGGTCAGGTGCTCACAGCAGGCGATTGATGACCTCCAAAAGCAGGCCGTGCCCGCCAATCGCAACGCCGAACCGGCGCTAAGCCGGTCAAACGATTAACCAACAGGCTGTAACGTCATGGCGCTTGTGCAACAGTCTTCTCCCCACACCCACCGGGCTCGCCCTACTTCGCGGGTAATGCTGTGGGTAATTATCGCCTCTGTGCCAGGGCTGCTGGCGCAAACGGTGTTTTTTGGCTGGGGTAATCTGATCAACGTGGTCTGGTGCATCGCACTAGCGTTGGCTGCTGAAGCCGCCATTCTGAAATGGCGGAGCAAGCCCGTCGGGTTTTTCCTGAAAGACAACACCGCGGCTGTAACCGGCCTGTTGCTGGGCTTATCGCTGCCGCAATTTGCGCCCTGGTGGGTGTCTGCTGTGGCGGTTTTCAGCGCCATTGTGGTGGCCAAACAGCTTTACGGCGGCCTGGGCTCTAATCCATTCAATCCAGCTATGGTGGGTTACGCCTTGGTGCTGATTTCATTTCCGCTGGCGATGACCACCAACTGGGCCGCACCGGTCGGCCTATGGCAGGACGCACCCGGATTTGGCGAAACCCTCAGCGCCATCGCCTCGGGCCAGCAAACCGCCGTTGACGGCTGGACCATGGCCACCCCGCTGGACGAATATAAACACAAAGTAGGCAGCCACACCGCCGCGGAAATTACGACTCACCCCGCGTTTGGCAACTTTGTTGCTCGCGGCTGGGAATGGGTGAACGCAGCTTTCATGGCAGGCGGCCTGGTGTTGTTGGCATTGCGTATTATCAGCTGGCACATACCTGTGGGGTTTTTGGCTGGGCTGGTCGCCATGAGTTTGCTGTTTGGCACCAACGCCGACCAATATGCACCGCTTTCGCTGCATCTGCTGGCCGGTGGCACCATGCTGGGGGCATTCTTCATCGCCACCGATCCGGTGTCTGCAGCCACCAGCCACCAAGGTAAACTGATTTATGCGGTGGGCATTGGCGCATTGGTTTACCTGATACGCAGCTGGGGCAACTACCCAGACGCCGTAGCGTTCAGCGTATTGCTAATGAACTTTGCTGTGCCGTTTATTGACTATTACACACCACCACGCACCTACGGTCATCACAAAGCCAGGCGCGGCCTACCCACCCGAAAGCAGGGCTGACTTTATGGCAACCATGGCTCAATCTATAAGCCGCAGCGCCATCGGCCTTGGCCTTTTCGCGGTAATAACCGGTGGCACCATCGCCCTGACCCAGGCCGTCACCAAGGAGCGTATTGCCAAGCAGGCGGCACGAGCAGAAGCTGCAGCGCTGTTCGAAATCATTCCCGAAAACGCCCACAGCAATGACATGCTGAATGACACCATCAGCTTGCCAGACGCAACGGTTCTTAACAGCGGTGAAATGCCCAGCGCCTGGGTAGCCCGACAGCAGAACGATCTGGTGGGCTTTATTATTCCTGTCACGGCCACCGACGGCTATTCCGGCGACATCAACCTGTTGGTGGGCATGACGGCATCTGGCGAGTTATTGGGTGTAAGGGTGACGGGCCACCGTGAAACACCAGGGCTGGGAGATCGCATAGAAACCCGAAAATCGGATTGGGTTTACCAGTTTAACGGCCATTCACTGGCCAATACGCCGGGCAAACAGTGGAATGTAAAAAAGAACGGCGGCGAATTTGACCAGTTCACCGGCGCCACCATTACCCCCCGGGCAGTGGTCAAAGCGGTTCACAAAACTTTGGTGTATGTGCGCGAACACCAAGCTGAAATTCGCCAGAGCCTGGGTTTGCCCCTCAAGCGTGGCAACCGCAAGCAACGCAATGCCGTTGCCAGTCATTTTTCTGAGCCGGAGCACTAATTGCCATGGCAACAAAAACATCACGCGAGATTATTCGCGACGGTCTTTGGAGCAATAACCCCGCCCTAGTGCAGGTGCTGGGGCTGTGCCCTTTACTGGCCGTAACCAGCACAGTGGTGAACGCACTAGGGCTGGGCCTGGCCACACTGCTAGTATTGATGGGTTCGAATCTGGCGGTATCGCTGATCCGAAACTTTGTAAACGAATCTGTTCGCCTGCCGGCGTTTGTGATGATCATCGCCTCGTTTGTAACCTGCGCCGAACTGCTGATGCAGGCATACACTTACGAGCTGTATCAGATTCTGGGCATTTTCATCCCGCTGATTGTTACCAACTGCGCCATCCTGGGCCGCGCCGACGCCTTTGCATCACGCAACCCTCCGGGGCTCGCGCTGCTCGACGGTACGATGATGGGACTGGGCTTCCTGGTGGTGCTGGTGGTGCTGGGCGCCATGCGCGAACTGATCGGCCAAGGCACCCTGTTCGCGGACATGCACCTTCTACTGGGGCCCGTGGCCGCCGAGTGGACACTGCGCCCGTTTGCAGATTACCCCAACATGCTGTTTATGATGCTGCCACCCGGAGCGTTTATGGGCCTGGGCCTGCTGATCGCACTGAAAAATGTGATTGACAGTCGCATTGAAGAAAAACGCATAGCTGCGCAAGTTAAAACGGTCAGCACCGGCAGTAAACGGGTGCGAGTTACTGGCAGCCTTTCCTGATAAAAAACTGACGAACCACGAATAATTGATTGCAGGCCGCTACCTTGCCTGACACACCCACTTTATTGAATGACGGCTATGAACAAACAGAAACGCACAGAAATTTTCAGCCGTCTACGGGAAGAAACCCCCAAGCCGGTTACCGAACTGAACTACAGCTCCGATTTTGAATTGCTGATTGCAGTCATTCTGTCGGCGCAGGCCACCGATGTGGGCGTGAACAAAGCCACCAACAAACTGTATCCGGTGGCGAACACCCCAGAGGCCATTTTTGCCCTAGGCGTAGATGGCCTTAAGGACTACATAAAAACCATTGGCCTGTTTAACGGCAAAGCCGAAAACGTAATAAAAACCTGCCGCGCGCTGATCGACCACCACGCAAGCCAAGTACCGCGAACTCGGGAAGAACTGGAAGCATTACCTGGTGTTGGCCGAAAAACCGCCAATGTTGTGCTGAACACCGCCTTCGGTCAAATAGCCATGGCCGTAGATACCCACATATTCCGAGTATCTAACCGTACCGGTATTGCTCCAGGCAAGAACGTGCTGGAAGTGGAAAAGCGTCTGATACGCTTGGTACCGCAGGAGTTTTTGCTGGACGCCCATCATTGGCTTATTCTGCACGGGCGCTATGTCTGCATCGCCCGTAAACCTCGGTGCGGTGCCTGTCTTATTGAAGATTTGTGTGATTTCAAAGATAAACGCGACTATTTATGATGCCAGATGCCCGACCAGGCTCGGCTGCCAACACACGAGCGGTGCTGGCAGCCCTAGCGGCTACTGAAATAAAAGGTTTCCAGTAAGTCCTTCTTTTTCCAATATCTCGCGCAGCCTACGTAAAGCTTCCACTTGAATCTGGCGCACTCGTTCTCGGGTCAGCCCAATTTCCTGCCCAACTTCTTCCAGCGTACTAACAGGATAGCCACGTAAACCAAATCGGCGAGCCAGCACTTCCTGCTGTTTTTCGCTAAGTTGGTCAATCCACTGTTGAAGGCAAACCGAAATGTTGTTGTCCTGCAACACATCGGCGGGGTCTGATGCGCCTTCGTCGGCTACCGTATCCAGAAGGGATTTTTCACCGCCAGCACCAATGGGCGTATCCATAGAAGCAACGCGTTCGTTCAACCCGAGCATACGTTTAACATCTTTGACCGGTTTGTCGACCTTGCAGGCAATTTCTTCAGCTGTGGGTTCGTGGTCTAGTTGCTGAGTCAGCTCGCGGGCCGCCCGCAGATACAGGTTGAGTTCTTTCACCACGTGAATGGGCAAACGAATAGTGCGGGTCTGGTTCATGATGCCGCGTTCGATCGTTTGGCGAATCCACCAGGTGGCATAGGTAGAGAAGCGAAACCCACGCTCTGGGTCAAACTTCTCAACCGCGCGAATCAAACCAAGATTCCCTTCTTCAATCAGATCCAACAGAGTCAAACCACGATTCACATAGCGCCGAGCAATTTTTACAACCAGCCGCAAGTTGCTTTCAATCATGCGTTTACGACCTGATTCCTCGCCTTTTCGGGCCAGGCGTGCAAAATACACTTCCTCTTCAGGGGTAAGCAGCGGCGAAAAGCCTATTTCATTGAGGTAAAGCTGTGTCGCATCCAGCTGTTTGCTACTGCTGTAATAACGACTGCTCGCCGGACGACTGGCAGGTTTCGCGGTTTTTTTGGTGGCAACCTTGCGCGGCGAGGCTATACCCCCGGATTTTAGTTTTTCCTTTTCAGCGTCTTCGGACTGCGCTACGCGATCGACAATCAAGTCTTCCTGATATTGTGACATTCTGTTTGCCCCGCCTCTAAATGATCCTGGACAGCGCCCGTGTTTTGTTTATTAGGTCGGGCGTGCCGTTCTATTCGTGGTCGTATTCAGGACATCTATTCTTGGCCACCTTGGCCGCTGTTTTTCATTATTATTTTATGTGTTTGTACGTTCTTTTACGTAGTGTTACCTAGTCTACCGCGCTGGTAAATAATATGCTGGATTTACTGGGTTACCGTTTTTTCGTATTTCAAAATGCAGCATTGGCCGCTCTGCGCCGCTGTTGCCCAATTCGGCAATTATCTGACCAGCCTGAACATTCTCCCCTTCTTTGACTAGTATTTTACGATTATGCCCGTAAGCGCTGAGATACTGCTCGCTGTGATTAACGATTACAAGGTTGCCATAACCCAGTAAACCACTACCCGCGTAGACCACACTTCCACCAGCCGCAGCCCATACAGAATCGCCGGATTTTCCGGCAATATCAATCCCTTTGTTGACTTTCCCGGATGCTGAGAAGTTAGCAATTACAGTGCCAAAGTGAGGCCAACGCCATTTTATATCGGCAACGATCTGGGTCTGCGACGCCAAAGGTGCGCTTATGCCAGGCTTTCGGGTAATAGCAGGTTGCTTGGTCGGCTGGGGTACTCGGGCGCTGCTGCTCGTTACTGCTGCTGCGCTGCGCTGCGCCCTGGCATCTACAACCGCTGTAGTAGGCGCTCGGCCACGCTTGTCAAGGCGCAACATCTGGCCCGGTAGAATGGTCCAAGGTGCTCGCAGACCGTTTGCGTTACCCAACTCCCGATAATCGCGACCATAGCGCCAGGCAATGCCGTAAAGCGTTTCCCCGGATTTGACCATGTGCTGGCCCCAATAAACTGGGGGGTTATAAATGTCGTCCTGATACAGCGCCGCCGTATTACAACCGCCCAGCATCAACGTCAGCCACAACAGAGCTGCGACTGGATAGTTGAAAAAAATGCGGGGCTGGAAAATCACGACATAGGTACCGATGCGGTTATGAAAAATTCAGCTCAACAATAATGCAAGCCCGCGCCGGTGTCTAAGTAGATTCGGGATATTCGCTGTAAGCAACTATTGTTGCGATGATTTTTCTAACTGGCACAACAAGCTTTACGGGCACTTATGTTACGCAGGGGAACAGTGTCTCTTACATTTCGTAACATTCAGGAGCGTTTACGCCCGGCGAAACGCAGCCCCAACCACTCCACCACCAGCACTATCAGAATGCCCGCCACGGCCATCAGTAAGGCTTGGAAAACAAATGGATCCAAGCCTTTCAGATCGGCATAAAACGCAGGGCTAATGCTAACTTCGTGCAAGGGTACCTGTTCTCCGGCGCTGTTGGTCCGCCAACTCAGAGTTTCTTTCCAGGGCCACACCTTATTCAGCGCACCCAGCATAAATCCAACCAACAGTGCCAAAACACCGTCGTGAAAACGGTCAAAGGCCCAGGTAATCACACGGGCAATAGAAAACAGACCCGCCGCACAGCCGCCAACAAACAGCAACAACAACGCGACATCAAAGCCTTTTATAGCACTGAGCACTGGCACGTACATGCCCAGAATGACCAAAATAAAACTGCCGGAAATGCCCGGTAGAATCATCGCACAAATGGCGATGGCTCCAGCGAACAGGAACATGGGCGCCGAAGGCTCGGCGGCCATAGTCGGCAAGCTGGTTATCCACCACGCAAAAACCGTCCCCGCCAATAACGGCAGTACCAGGCGCCAATGATACTGGCGAACTTCACGCCCGACGTGCCACACAGAGGCC
>JBALXR010000003.1:0-62627 GCA_036960525.1 Marinobacter sp. | reverse complement strand
AGCGGGTATTCCCTCCAGGGCAAGCATCACCGTGTGCGCACAAATAAATCTCTGCAGCTGCCAGTGGTCTGCACCTTTCCCGGCGGTTCCCTTTAACCCATCGTACAGGGCAATGTTCACTTCGTATGGCTGGTCCAGGCCATCGGGCGTTCGCCGGTAAGACACTTTTCCGCCAAACAATTCCATGGTGTTGATCAGCTGTTGCTTTTCCTCCTCGCTCAGCAAGCCGTCTGTGGGGCGCATCCCAATTCCGTCGTGAGACGCAATAAAGTTCAGGTAGGTGGTACCCATCTGCGCCGGAGGCATGCTCATCAGCCAGGTTTTGAGGTGCTTGCAGTCGCCTGTTACCAGCGTATTAATCAGTAGCGGTGGCAAAGAAAAGTTGTAGATTATGTGAGCTTCGTTGGCATTGCCGAAATAGGTGAGGTTCTCGCGGTTGGGTACATTGGTTTCCGTAATCACCACCGCATCCGGGCTATGGTGCTCCATCAGCAAACGTAGAATTTTGATCAGCTCATGGGTCTGTTGCAGGTGAATACAGGACGTACCGGGTTCTTTCCACAGGAAAGCCACCGCATCCAGCCGGAAGATAACAACGCCACGCTCAAGGTAATAACGGATAATAGCTGCGAATTCGATCAGAACCCGGGGGTTGGCAAAGTTAAGGTCCACCTGATCCTCACTAAAGGTACACCACACATAACGCTCACCATCGTCGGTCTGAACCGGTGTGAGTAACGTTGATGTGCGCGGCCTAACCACGGCGCTCAAGTCATCGCCGGGATTACCCTCAAAGAAATAGTCCTTGCCAGGGTCTATCCGCTTACGGAAATTTTCGAACCAGCGGCTGCGGGCTGACATGTGGTTGACCACCAGGTCTGACATCAGCTTGAAGTCCTGTGCGATGGCCTCAACGTCCTCCCACCCACCATGGGATTCGTTGACCGCAAGGTAATCCATTACCGAGAAACCGTCATCGGAACTGTAAGGAAAGAAGGGCAGGATATGGACAGCGGAAATGCTGTCAGAAAAGTGTCGTTTCAGGAATTGGCGCAAAGTCGCTAACGGCTTTTCTTCTCCCTGCTGCACGGTATCCGCATAGGTAATAAGCACCAAATCCGATTCACTCCAGTGGCTCTGGTGCGCCGGCGGCGGAGGCTGATCCGCATCCAGGCCCATGGTTGATAGCAGTTGCTCCGCGATGAAATCACAATCCAGCGCCGGATAAACGGCCTCAAGCATGCTAACCAGCTTGGTCTTCAGCACCTGGCTCATGGCCGATATTCCTCGTTGTCGCGATCAACGGCCTCAAGCAGCTGCTCCTTGATATCGGGGATGGCACTGGTGACCCGGTTCCAGCTTGGGATGAAGGGCGTGTCCATAGGGTTTTCCAAAAAGTAGGCGCCAGCGCGCATAACATTCTGGGCAAACAGCTCAACAGCCTTCTCTTCCTTATGACGGTCGAACGTCAGGCCGTTGATGACGGCATCGCTCTGATAGGTCTCCACAAAGTCCAGTGCAATGCGGAAATAGCTTGCCTTGATGGTGCGGAATTTCTCACTGGAAAAGATCTCGCCGTTGGTGGCCAATTTGCGGAACAGCGCCTTGGCGATGTCCAGGCTCATTTTGGACAGGCCGGCACTGGCGTCTTCTGGCGAGAGCTCCTGATGTTTATGATCGTACACATCCGCAATGTCCACCTGGCACAACCGGTTGGTAGCATAGTTCCGCTTCATTTCGGATAGCACCCCAATCTCCAGCCCCCAGTCGCTTGGAATCCGAAGGTCGTTGATCACATCGGTACGGAATGAAAACTCCCCGGCCAGTGGGTAACGGAAACTGTCCAGATAATCCAGAAATTCGTTCGGGCCGCACACTTTCTTCAGCGCACGGATCAGCGGGGTCACCAGCAGACGGCTGACTCGCCCGTTCATTTTTCCGTCTGCCACCCGTGCGTAATAGCCTTTGCAGAACATATAGTTAAAGCCAGGGTTCGCCACGGGGTAAATCAGGCGCGCTACCAGATCCCGCGAATAGGTGAGGATGTCACAATCGTGCAGCGCGACCGACTCACTCATACCGGAAGCCAACACATAGCCGAAGCAGTACCAGACATTGCGGCCTTTTCCCATTTCCGTCGGCGCAAGGCCCTGCTCGCGAAGCTTCAGATCAATAGCACGAAGGCGCGGGCCATCGTTCCACAGTACTTTGAAATTCTGTGGCAGGTCAGAAAAGTACTCAAGAGCGTGGCGGTACTGCTTTTCATTGGCCCGATCCAGGCCGATAACGATCTGGTCCAGATACGGAACCTTGGTAAGTTCGTGCACAATGTTCTTTAATGCCGGCCCTTCCAGTTCGGAATACAGCGACGGCAACACCAGCGACATAGGCCGGGACTTGCGAAAGGTCATAAGCTCGGCTTCCAGATCCTCCACCGGCCGGCGAACAAGGTTATGCAGCGTGGTGATAATGCCGTTCTGATAAAAGTCGCCCATAGCGGATCTCCTTTGCAGTGCTAGTATCCGTACTCAAACAGAAGATTGAGTACGCAATTATTCCAGCCTTCCGGGCCAGGCTTGAGAGAGCGCAGCGCATGCTTTGCCGACGGCAGCTGCACCTCGTTGCTGTTCACCCCACGAATAACGACCGGGATGTCTGCGGCCTCCAGCATTTGCTGGTCGTTGGGGCTGTCCCCCAGGGCAATGGCCGTCAATGGTTGATTGCCATAGTGTTCCTGGTATTTATCCAACAAAAATCGAGCGCCATCGGCCTTATCAAAAATACCCATGGCATGATAGAACCGACCGCCTTTTACCAGGCGCAGGTTTTCAGCCCGCAAGGCTGCATCAAAACGTAACAGCTCCTCCTCGCTTCCTTCCCACAGCAACGGCTCGGTTGCTTCTCGCTCCCTGGCCCTCGCAGCCGAAGCACAGTCCAGCCCCGTAAAT
The DNA here is from genome assembly GCA_036960525.1 of Marinobacter sp. Lineage (GTDB taxonomy): Bacteria > Pseudomonadota > Gammaproteobacteria > Pseudomonadales > Oleiphilaceae > Marinobacter. The sequence continues at coordinate 59,679 of JBALXR010000003.1, read as the reverse complement.
TGCGCCAGCTCGTCATCAGACATATCCGCAAAACCCCGAAAACGCGCACCGCCGGCCCTTTGCCCGGCAAGAACGTCTAATACCACGGCCCGGGACGCCCCAAAACGTACGATTTGCTCACTTTGGTTTCCAAACGTATCCGCAGGGATAACGACGACCGCACCGTTTTCAACAACGAAAGGGTCGGTGTTTTCCAATTGCTGACGTAATTCACGGATTTCCGCAGCGGTTTTGCTGGAGTTCAGTATCAGCGGGATACCAGCCGCTGCTATCCGCTTCAACGCCGGCAATGCCTGCTGCCAGCAATGACGCTCATGACTAAGCAGGGTTCCATCAAGATCAGAAAATATAAGCAGGTGCGGCCTGGTCACAGAAGACTCCTTGGGCGTTAAGCCTAAAAGTGAGGGCGGCGCCCTCATTCAGTGCACGCCCGTTAAAAACGGGCCATTTTCGTGTGTTTTGGGCATCCCAGAGTGGTCACGGGTGATCAACAGTGGGTGTACACGCGCTACAACTACCCGGCGCTCGGCTTTGGTAAGGGGTAGAATGGCCTAATCCAAGACGGCCGCGTAGTTTCGAGTAAGCCCTTCCTTCTCAACCAGGACACCAATAGTTAGTTTAAGCGCACAGAAAGCCACGATAAGGTTCCTGTTGTTGATACAGTGATTAACACACAATATTTATTTCTGCAGAATTCATGCCATAGGGGAGTAAAGGTTTTATGAGCAGCACCGGTTTTCACGTAGAACATCGCTACCTGGAACTCCCGGAGAGCTTCTTCAGTCGCGTACAACCCAGCCCGCTTAAAGACCCAAAAATGGTGTGCTTTAACCACGACCTGGCGCGGGAAATGGGTTTTCACACTGACAACCCTGCCCAATGGGAAAAAGTGGGTGGTGGCTCGGAACTGCTGGATGGCATGGAACCGGTCGCCATGAAATACACCGGCCACCAGTTCGGCATGTACAACCCGGATCTGGGCGACGGCCGCGGGCTATTGTTGTGGGAAACCATCGCACCCGATGGCCAGCGCTGGGATTGGCACCTGAAAGGCGCAGGCATAACGCCCTACTCCCGCTTTGGCGATGGTCGCGCGGTGCTGCGCTCTACCATTCGCGAGTACCTGTGCAGCGAAGCCATGCACGGGCTGGGCATTCCCACCACCCGCGCCCTGTTCATGGTCAAAGCCAAAAACCCGATACGCCGCGAGTCTATTGAAACCGCCGCTGCGCTTATGCGGGTAGCCCACAGCCACATCCGGTTTGGCCACTTCGAATTCGCCGCTCATCACCAAGGTCCCGACACCGTAAAAACGCTGCTGGAGCACGTGATATCGCTGCACTTCCCGGAACTGATAACACTGCCGGAAACCGAGCGCCATCAGCGCTGGCTTGAAGCCGTGGTGAGCCGCACCGCGCGGCTAATCGCCGACTGGCAAACCGTGGGTTTCTGCCACGGCGTTATGAACAGCGATAACATGTCGATTATCGGCGACACCTTCGATTACGGCCCCTACGCCTTCATAGACGATTTTGACGCCGGCTACATCTGCAACCACACCGACGAGCGCGGGCGCTACGCCTACAACCGCCAGCCGCAGATGGGTTTCGAAAACTGTCATTTTCTGGCACGGGCGTTATTGCCGGTGATGGGTGAAGACGCCGTACACGAAGGTTTGAAACACTATGAAAACGCCTACAACACGCGTTTTTTACAGAACATGCGGGACAAGCTCGGCCTGCAACAGGACGATGACAGTGACATGAGCCTGATTATGGACACATTCAGCATGCTGCATGAACAGAAGGTCGACTTCACCCGCTTCTTCCGCGGCCTTTGCACGCTGTATGGCCGTGGCCACGGCCCGGTGCGCGACCTGTTTACCGACCGCGCCATTGCCGATGCCTGGCTTGGCCGCTATGAACAAAGGCTGGGGCAGGAAACCCAGGCTCACGATGCACGGGAATACGCCATGAGCCGGGTAAACCCAAAATACATTTTGCGTAATTACCTGGCACAGCAGGTGATTCTGGACGCGCAAAACGGGGATTATCAGCCGCTGGAGGAGCTGCTGACGGTACTGAAGAAACCGTTTGACGAACAAACACAGTACGAAGAACGCTACGCAGCCCTACCCCCGGATTGGGGTAAGGGAATGAGCATCAGCTGTTCCAGCTGAGCGACTGATAAAGGGGACGGATTTGAAATCCGTCCCCGGTCTGAGTCTTAGTAGACAGATTTTAAACCTGTCTACTAAGACACGTTACACAGCCTTGGCGGCAATGATTTTCTTGTGCCACTCGGCCGGACCCGTCTGGTGCACGGAAGACCCGCGGGAATCCACCGCAACCGTCACCGGCATGTCTTCCACATCGAATTCGTAAATGGCTTCCATACCCAGTTCCGGAAAGGCAACCACTTCGGCGTGCTTAATGGCTTTTGACACCAGGTAAGCCGCGCCGCCTACTGCCATCAGGTACACCGCACCAAATTCGCGAATGGCGTCAATGCCTGCCTGGCCACGCTCGGCTTTGCCGATCATGCCAGTCAGGCCGGTTTTTTCCAACATGGTGTGGGTGAACTTGTCCATACGCGTAGCGGTGGTAGGGCCTGCAGGGCCAACCACTTCTTCACGCACCGGGTCTACCGGGCCCACGTAGTAGATAAAGCGTCCTTTCATGTCCACCGGCAGCTTTTCACCGTTGTTGATCATGTCCACCATCTTCTTGTGCGCTGCGTCGCGGCCGGTCAGCATCTTGCCCGACAGCAAAACGGTTTCACCCGGCTGCCAGTCTTTTACGTCTTCCGGGGTCACGGTGTTCAAGTTCACCCTGCGCACGTTCTCGCCCACTTCCCAGGTAATTTCCGGCCAGTCATCCAGGCTCGGCGGAGTTTGCAGTGACGGGCCACTGCCATCCAGCACAAAGTGGGCGTGCCGAGTTGCGGCGCAGTTGGGAATAATCGCCACTGGCTTGTTGGCCGCGTGGGTGGGAAAATCCTTCACCTTCACATCCAGCACCGTGGTCAGGCCGCCCAGGCCCTGGGCGCCAATGCCCAGCTCGTTCACTTTTTCGAACAGCTCCAATCGTAGCTCTTCAGGGCGATTTGACGCGCCGCGGGCTTTCAATTCTTGAATATCAATGGGCTCTAGCAATGCTTCTTTGGCCATTGCCATGGCTTTTTCAGCGGTACCGCCAATACCGATACCCAGCATGCCGGGCGGGCACCAACCTGCGCCCATCTGCGGGATCATCTTCAGCACCCAGTCCACCACCGAATCTGACGGGTTCAGCATGGCAAACTTGGACTTGGCTTCAGAACCACCGCCCTTGGCCGCCACGTGAATGTCTACGGTGTTGCCCGGCACAATTTTGTAATGAATGATGGCGGGCGTATTGTCTTTTGTGTTCTCGCGTTTGCCGTCCGGATCGGCCAATATTGACGCCCGCAGCTTGTTATCCGGATGGGTGTAAGCACGACGCACGCCTTCGTTGATGACGTCGTCCAGCGAGGTTTCAAAATCCCACTTCACGTTCATGCCCACATTCACGAACACCGTCACAATGCCGGTATCCTGGCAGATCGGGCGGTGGCCTTCGGCGCACATCCGCGAGTTAATCAGAATCTGCGCCATAGCGTCTTTAGCCGCTTGGGATTCTTCTTTCTTGTAAGCCTCGTACACCGCCTGAATAAAATCCTTCGGGTGATAGTAGGAAATAAACTGCAGCGCGTCGGCTACACTTTCAATCAGGTCTTCCTGGCGGATCAGGGTGGTCATAGTCGCCTCATCAACGGTCGTTATAAGAATATATTGGCAAATCAAAGGCCAAAGTTTACCAGAAATTCATCCGCAGGCGGGATGCGACTGTAGGCCGACTCGCGGTGCCTGTTGATTGCTCAAAACGCTAAAATCCATAAAGGATGCGATGAAAAGCGGTTAAGATGCATTGCAAACTAACAAAGAAGTATTAGGAGACACCGTGACAGACCCTATTCTGATTGAGAAAAAAGACCAGGTTTTAATCATTCGTCTGAATCGCCCTGAGCGCAAGAACGCCCTTACCCACGCCATGTACACCAGCATGGCCGATGCCGTCGACCAGGCCGAGGCCGACAAAGACATTCGCTGCATTCTGTTCACCGGCAGCAATGAGTGCTTTACCGCCGGTAACGATCTTAACGATTTCACCAAAGGCTTGCCCGGTGATTTCCGCGAAACCCCGGTGGGCTGTTTTCTGTTTGCGCTGGTTAATGCAACCAAACCTGTGGTTGTCGCAGTTAACGGGCCAGCGGTAGGCATTGGCACGACTATGCTGCTGCACTGCGACATGGTTATGGCAGGCACAAACGCCGGTTTTCAAATGCCATTTGCCAGTCTTGGCCTTTGCCCCGAAGGTGGCTCCAGCATTTTGTTGCCCATGTGGATAGGCCGCGTACGGGCTGCCGAACTGCTGATGCTGGGAGGTCGCTTTGATGCAGAAGAGGCGCTGCGTCTGGGCATCATCAATCGTGTGTGCGAACCTGAAAACACCGAAGCAGTAGCATGGGAGGCCTGTCAGAAACTGGTCGCACAGGCGCCAGCGGCCATTCGCGCTACCAAAGAATTGCTGAAGCGACCTAATATGCAAGCACTGGAAGAAACCATGGGTGCAGAAGGCGCGCTGTTCGCAGAACGCCTGAAGTCACCTGAAGCGGCCGAATCCTTTCGCGCTTTTATCGAAAAACGTAAGCCAGACTTCTCGCGTTTTAGCTGAGCCAGCTGAAACGCGAGCTAACCGGCAGGTGGTGCGGCCACCTGCCGGTTAGCAGTCTGCAAATTACGGATGAGGCGCCCCAGCGTGCGGGCGATGTCTTTCGCCTGGCCTTGGTTAGCGCCTAACTGAAACAATCGAGAACCGTCCCTTGGGTCATACACCCAGCAAGTGGCCAGGCTCGGCTCGCAATCCCATTTCACCGCCGGGCTAATGCCATAAACCTCAATCTGCTGGCTTTTGCGCAGCAGGGTGCCTTGCTGACGGGCAATTTTCTGAATCAGCAGGCTGCTGTTGCGTTTTTCAACCTTGTAGCGAATGTCTGCTGGTTGGTCCAACTGCAGAATGGTTTTGTCTTCGCGCCAACCAGACAACTGCAAAACACTGTTCAGGTGCATCAATAACGCCTGCTCCTCGCTGTCTGCCAAATACAGTTTTTTCAGATCAGCCGCGCTTTGCCCTTCAGCGGCTTCAATGGTGGCTATTAGCGGCTGCAACGGCACTGCAGGATTATTGGTCAACGCTGCCAAAGCCCGGTCTTTACGCAGCTTCTCTATTTCCGTAATACGCTCCAGCGACTGCTTATAGTACTGGCCATCCTTGCCTGCACGGGTGACATACATCTCAAGCGAGGCTTGAGCCTCGTCTAGCAGGTCCGATTTTTGCATCACCCGGCCGCGGTAGAAATAAAAGTCCACCGGCCGTTCGCCGTCTAACTGCTGCAAGCGCCCCAGGTATTCGCTGGCGTCGTCCCAATTTTCAGCAGCCAGTGCTTGCTCGGTCGCCAGCATCAGGCGACGAATTTCGTGCTCAACGGGAAGCGCCATAGCACTGCCCGCGTAAAACACGACGCATACAACTAACAATCGACAACCAAAAGTTTTAAACGATGTTACTGCCATAACTGTTTTCCTCAATGGATTCTCCAGTACCCGGTTCAGTGTCACCCTGCGCATCGGAGCGCTTCTTGTTAGTGCCAGGATCCGGCTCCGAGTCGGAATCAGGTTCAGGGTCAACTTCGGCCTGTTCGGTGACGGCCTTGGGCAGTTCTTTTTTCACCCGCACTCCCAATTCCACAAAGCGGTTGGCTTGTGAAATCAGGTTGCCCCGGCCGCGGGTTAACGTATTCATCGCACTGTCGTAACTACCCTGAGCGGTGTGCAACTGGCCGCCAAGGCGCTCCATGGCTTCTACAAATACTCGCAATTTATCGTAAACTGCGCTTGCCCGTTCCGCAATCAGTCGGGCGTTCTGGCTCTGTCGCTCGTAACGCCAGATGTTTTCGATGGTGCGCAGGGTGGCTAGCAAAGTGGTCGGCGTAACCACAATAATCTTACGCTCGAAGGCTTCGGAAAACAGACTGTCGTCATGCTGGAAAGCGGCCACAAAAGCCGGTTCGATAGGCATGAACAACAGTACAAAATCGGGTGAACGCAAACCGTTGAGCTGGCTGTAATCTTTATCGCTCAGGCCGCGAATGTGATTCCGCACGGCGTCCATATGCTGTTTAAGCGCCGCATCACGGGCGCTGCCTTCATCGCTGATAACCCACTGTTGATAAGCCACCAGCGACACCTTGGAATCTACCACCAGGTTGCGGTTATCCGGTAAGTGCACCACCACGTCTGGCCGTAGAAGCTGGTTATCGCTGTCGCGGTAGCTGCCCTGGGTTTCGTATTCAATACCTTTGCGCAACCCAGACCTTTCCAGCACCCGCTCCAGAATCAACTCGCCCCAGTTACCCTGTATTTTTTTATCGCCTTTTAAGGCTCGCGTCAGATTCGAGGCCTCTTCGGTAATCTGCCGGTTGAGTTCCTGCAACGATTTTATTTCGCTGCGCAGAGCCTGGCGGTCACGAGTTTCGGTCGTGTGTACTGTTTCAACGCGCTGTCGAAAATCGCTGAGTTGATCACGAAACGGTTTTAGCAGCGTATCCATACTAGTCTGGTTCTGCTGACTGAAACGCTCGCTTTTTTGATCGAATATACGGTTCGCCAGATTCTCGAATTCCTGTTTTAGCGCATCTCGATTGTGCTCCAGAAGCGCCAGTTTTTCCGCCGCCGACTGGCGCTCATGAGCCAGCATTATCTGCTGCTCTCTTAGCGCCAGTTTCAGATCGTTGTGGCCGGCCAACAGGTGGCGGTTATTTTGCCCGGCACGCTGCAGCAATCCGGCCAAGATCAGTAGCAGAGTAAAAATCGCCACCATTAGCGAGAGTACAAGCACGGGTTGGTCAGCCACCCATTGGCTGAAGGTTTCAAGCACGGGCGATTACTCCTGCGGTATCATCAGTGGAACAGTTCATAGACAAGTTTAACCTATTCATTTGCCATTGTTGCTGACGGGGTGCACGTCGTCTTAATCATCTGTAAACAAATCGCTACCGTGAGTTGCTGTATACTGCGCTGAAACACCATTACAAAGTCGTTTCGTGCCGCTGACCTGTCAGCTTTGGCACTTTTTTTGTCATTTTCTTCCAGGGGTAGTTCATGGGTTGCAAGGGTTTCATAGGGTCAAAGCCTGGTGGTAACGCCCACTTGGTGTTGCCATTACTGGTGATACTAACGGGACTGGCCGGCTGTTCAGCAGATCAGTACTTTATGGTACCCAAATCCAATCTGGAAACTGTGAACACCTCGGTGCAAAACCAGCGGGCTACGCTGGTAACCATGGAAAACAACGCAAAAGTACGCTTCGAGCAGGCAATCAACGATCAAACTGCGTCCACCGAAACCATTCTGCAAGCCATAAGCGCCCAGGTTAAAGCACCAGAATGCCCCCCCGTGCCGAAACAGCAGGCTTGCCCCGCGGCTACCGCAGCCAAGGCCGTGGCCAGTCAGCTCAAAGGCAAACTCATTGTGGGCGAAGTTGAAAAGTTCTTTCTGACCGCAGCAGAAACCGTTTACAACGCCCGTATTGACAGCGGCGCCGAAACCTCGTCCATTGATGCGCGAAATATTGTGCGATTCGAGCGTGACGGCAGCAACTGGGTACGCTTTGATGTGCCGGTACCTAGCGACAAAGAGCTTGGTGACAAAGAGCTCGGCAGCGAAGAACTGATAACCCTGGAAAAAGAAGTCTCGCGACGGGTGAAAATTCTCCAATCAAACGTCGATGACCCCGAACGCCGGGTGGTGGTGGAATTGCAATTTGTTATTGGCAATCATACCCAAGTGGCCGAATTCACACTGACCGACCGTTCGCACCTTACCCATCAAGTGCTGATTGGCCGCAACGTACTGCGCGATGTAATGCTGATTGATGTTGGCAAAGAGTTTGCAACCGAACTCCCCGACACCATGACCAACGGCGGCACATTATGAGCACCCGATCGCGCACACCCTTTTACATTGCGATTTTTCTGATTATTGCCACCGGCATTTCCCTGGCCGTATGGCGCCACATTGAACTGGGAATTCCCTGGCTGACCGGCGAACAGCGGCCTGTGTGGATGGTAGAGGCGCGGGTGGATTTTGACGCCACAGGCGGCTCTGTGACGGCCGCGCTGAATGTGCCCGATCAGCCCCCGGGGTTTCATACCCTCAGCGAACAAGCGGCCTCACCTGGCTATGGCTTTTCTATTCTGGAACAAGCTGGCATGCGCCGCGCCGAGTGGACCAAACGCGATGTTACTGGCCCCCAAACGCTGTATTACAAAGTCCAATTGATACCAGACCCCGACGTTCGCAGCTTACCCGCCAAAATAAAACCGATGGCGCGCACCGTGTTTTGGGAGGAACCCGAAGCCACCGCTGTTCGGGAAATACTGGAGCAGGCCAGGCAACGTTCCAGTAATCCACAAAGCATGACCCGCGAACTGATCCGGCTGATGCAGCCAGACACCGGCACCCAGAACACCACGCTTCTGATTGCCGGCGAAAATTATCTCGACCTACTGGTCGACATGCTGAATTTCTCAGGCATACCCGCTCGCGCCGCCGATGGCCTGAAGCTGGAAGACGCTCGCCGGCGCCAGCCGCTGTTGGCGTTTCTGCAAATTCACACCGGCGAAAAATGGTTAACCTTTGACCCCCGCACCGCTGAACAGGGCGTGCCCGAAGATCTGCTGTTGTGGCGCCAGGGATCCGCGTCACTGTTGGATGTAGTGGGCGGCGCCAATTCCGAAATCAGCTTCTCTATGCTGCGCCAGACCATTCCCGCCATTCAGCTGGCTGCCATGCAATCCAAAGAGACCGGCCTCGGCTTTCTGAGTTTTTACGAATTGCCTATTGAAGAACAAAGCATGTTTCGCATGCTGCTGCTACTGCCTTTAGGGGCACTGGTGGTGGCCTTCATGCGTATGTTAATCGGCATTCGCACTTCCGGCACCTTCATGCCAGTCCTGATTGCGGTAGCGTTTGTGCAAACCACTTTAATACCAGGGCTGGTGGCATTTTTGTCGGTGGTCGCCATTGGCCTATTGATGCGCAGCTACCTTTCCAGCTTGAACCTGCTGCTAGTCTCACGGATCTCGGCGCTAATCATCCTGGTGATATTCATCACCGCCGGTTTGAGCGTTGTAGGTTATCAGATGGGCTTTAATACTGGCATGACGGTGACCTTCTTCCCCATGGTTATTATCGCTTGGACCATTGAGCGAATGTCGATTCTGTGGGAAGAGGAAGGCGCGCGGGAGGTCATAAGGCAAGGCACAGGCAGTCTGTTTGTCGCCATTTGCGCCTACCTGCTGATGAGCGCACCGTTGGCCGGACACCTAACCTTCAACTTCCCCGAATTGCACCTGGTTATTCTGGGTCTGATTCTGCTAATGGGTAATTACACCGGCTACAAACTCAGCGAACTGCGCCGCTTCACACCGATGAAGGTGTACGACTAAGATGGGCTGGATATCACCGTTTACACTGAACCGCCTGGGTATGTTGAACATGAACCGGCGCAATGTGGACTATATTGCGCGCTACAATGATCGTTCAGCTTACCCGCTGGTCGACAACAAACTGAAAACCAAACTGGTGGTGGCCGAATACGGTGTGAAAACACCGCGGCTTTTGCAGGTGGTTCGCCAGCAACATGAAATTTCCCACTTCCGTGAAATGTCCGCCGATTTGGCCGGCTTTGCCATAAAGCCGGCCAAAGGGTCTGGCGGCAAAGGCATCACCGTCGTCACCGGGCGCGACGGCGACGAATTCATCAAAGCCTCCGGCGTCCGTATTGGCGTGGATGTTCTGGAACGGCACCTGACCAACATTCTGGCAGGGCTGTATTCGTTGGCGGGCGCCTCTGACGTGGCCATTGTCGAAAACCTGGTGCAGTCCACACCGGATCTTGCGCGCTATTCGTTTCAAGGCGTGCCAGATATCCGCATTATCGTTTTTCAGGGCTATCCGGTGATGGCCATGCTGCGGCTTGCCACTAAAGCCTCAGACGGCAAGGCCAACCTGCATCAAGGCGCTGTAGGCGTGGGGCTAGACATCGGCACAGGGAAAAGTCTGAACGCGGTTCAGTTCAATCGTCCCATTCTTCTGCACCCGGATACCGGCTTATCTTTGGGCAATATCCATATTGTTGCTTGGGATGAAATGCTGGAAATGGCCTCCCGCTGCTATGAGGCAACCGGGCTAGGCTATATGGGCGTAGACTTGGTGGTGGATGTGGACGAAGGCCCGCTACTGTTGGAGTTGAACGCGCGCCCCGGGCTGGCAATCCAAATGGCCAACGGCTGCGGCCTGCTGCCGCGTTTGCGTGCCATTGAAAATCTGAAACGCCCTCACTTCACCCCCGGTGACCGCGCTCGTTTTGCGATGGAAGAATTCCATAGGCGCTAGAACACATGGGCATTCGCTCAAAAGCCCGGTGCGCCGATGCGCAGCCAAAAAAAAGCCGGAAAGCGTATAAACGCTTTCCGGCTTTTTACAGTTCAATCCGCCAACATATCAGCGAATCAAGTCATTTCCCCGCTCTGTATCAGCAGCTTGCGCTCAAGAGTCAAACCCTTCAACAAGCCCCATGTCATAATCAGCAAGATCACTGTGAACGGCAGACCCGCACTCACCGAAACCGCTTGCAGGGCTCCCAGTGCATCATCACCGCCACCAAAGATAAGCGCCGCTGCAATCGCACCTTCCATCACTACCCAGAATATACGCTGTGCTGTCGGCGCGTCGGTTTTGCCACCGGCCGTAATGCTGTCAATAACCAAAGAACCGGAATCTGACGAGGTGATAAAGAACACCAGCACCAGCACAATACCCACAAAGGAAATAATACCGGTCAGCGGTAAGTTGGAGAACATCTGGAACGTCGCCAGAGTAACGTCAGTCAAACCGTCTTGAGCCAGAGTGCCCACGCCCTGCTTAATCTGCTCCAGCGCCGAGCCACCGAAAGCGCTCATCCAGACCATAGTAACGACTGTGGGGATCACCAGTACCGCAGTCACGAATTCACGCACGGTGCGGCCACGGGAAACCCGCGCAATAAACATACCCACAAACGGTGACCAGGAAATCCACCAGGCCCAATAGAACACGGTCCAGCCGTGCATCCATACATCATCTTCACGGCCAAACGGGTTGCTCAGCGCCACCACGTTCGTCACATAACTGGAACTGGTAATCCACATGGTTTCCAGAATTGCCATGGTAGGGCCGGCAAGGATGATAAACGCCAGCAACAGGCCCGCTATGCCCATGTTGAGGTTACTCAACACCTTAACGCCACCGTCAAGGCCGCGCATAACCGACATCAGAGCGACCGCCGTAACACCCACGATGATGGCCATCTGTACGTTCAACCCGGCACCAAAACCGAACAAGTAGTTTAACCCAGATGCCGCCTGCTGGGCGCCAAAGCCCAAAGATGTCGCCAGCCCGAAAATGGTCGCGACCACAGCCAAAGAATCGATAATGTGGCCGGGCCATCCCCACACTTTGTCACGCAGCAGCGGAAAAAACGCCGAGCGAATCGTCAGCGGCATATTCTTGTTGTACGAGAAAAACGCCAGCGACAAGGCTACAATGGCGTAGATAGCCCAAGGGTGCAGCCCCCAATGGTACATAGTGCCACCCATCGCCAGATTCAGCGCCTCGGGCGTATTTGCCTCTACGTTAAACGGCGTACCGTACCAGCCGGTATAATAAGCAACGGGCTCGGCCACCGCCCAGAACATCAGGCCAATGCCCATGCCCGCGGCAAACAGCATGGCAAACCAGGACATGTTCGAGAAGTCCGGTTTTGCGTCCATGCCGCCAATCCGGATTTTACCCACCGGCAAGAAAATCAAGGCCAGACAAACAATTACGAACACGTTTGCACTGAGCAGAAAAAACCAGTCAAACGAATTGATAATTTCTAGCTTAATACCATCAAGCATTTCTTTGGCTTGAACTGGAAACATAAGCGTTCCGACAACAAACAAGATCACCACTATGGCGGTTATCGGAAACACAGGAGCGTGAAGGTCTAACCCGAGCGGCCGGATATTATCCTGCCCGGCGACGTAGTCTGTCTGATATTCGTCTTTTACAATTTTGCCCACAATTGGCGCCTCTTTCATTCATTAGCATTACATTCAGGCTGCCCGAGTTAAGATCTCGACCGGTAAATGCAACAAACAGCCTTAAAACATAACAAGCAGTTAATGATAATGCTTTGAGCTCAAAACATCAAAACCCTGGCGAGGAGCCTATGAACAGAGTTAAAACCTTCCCTTTGCGCTACACAGCGTATGCGCTAAGCATTGCCGGATTCCTGATATCACTGATTGTCAGCGCGTGGAGTGGCGGCGCCTATCTGATTACTCCGGCATTCGGCCTGCTTGCAGCCCTTGGCACCTACGATCTGTTACAGCGTAGCCATACGCTTAGCCGTAACTACCCCATTATGGCCAATTTCCGTTACCTGTTTGAGGCTATTGGCCCGGAAGTCCGTCAGTACTTCATCCAGTCCGACACCGAAGAACGACCGTTTTCCCGCGAGCAGCGCACTATTGTGTACCAGCGTGCAAAAGACATACTCGACAAGCGCCCGTTCGGCTCCCAGCTGAATATGTATGAGGAAGGATTTGAGTGGATGAGCCATTCACTGGCCCCTACCCAGCTAAACACCAGCGATTTTCGCATTACCGTAGGCAAGAACTGCGCAAAGCCATACAGCGCCAGCGTATTCAACATTTCGGCCATGAGCTTTGGCTCACTGTCGGCGAACGCCATCCTCAGCCTGAACGCCGGCGCCAGAAAAGGGCACTTCTACCACGACACCGGCGAAGGCTCTATCAGCCGTTATCACCGCCAGCCAGGGGGCGATCTGGTGTGGGAGATCGGTTCAGGATACTTCGGCTGCCGCAACAAAGACGGCAGCTTTAATGCTGAACACTTTGCTGAAAACGCCCAACTCGATCAAGTAAAAATGATTGAACTCAAACTATCTCAAGGCGCCAAACCGGGGCACGGCGGTATTTTGCCCGGCGCAAAAGTAACGCCGGAGATTGCCGAAGCCCGCGGGGTTGAAGTGGGTGAAGACTGCGTATCGCCTGCGGCGCATTCAGGGTTTTCGACGCCCATCGAAATGCTGGAGTTTATCGATCAGTTGCGTGAGCTGTCCGGCGGAAAACCGGTGGGCTTCAAGCTCGCCCTGGGTCATCCGTGGGAGTGGTTCGCCATTGTAAAAGCCATGCTGAAAACGGGAAGACAGCCTGACTTCATCGTAGTGGATGGCGGCGAAGGTGGCACCGGCGCAGCGCCGCTTGAGTTTATCAACCGCCTGGGCATGCCAATGACCGAGGCCCTGCTGCTGGTACACAATACCCTGGTGGGCTGCAACCTGCGCGAAGACATCGCGATCGGCGCCGCCGGAAAAATCACCTCGGCGTTCAATATCGCCCGCACACTGGCTCTTGGTGCCGACTGGTGTAACTCAGCCCGCGGCTATATGTTCTCGCTGGGCTGTATTCAAGCCATGAACTGTCACACCGGCCGCTGTCCTAGCGGCGTTGCTACCCAAGATCCAAAGCGTGGTGAAAAAATTGATGTACCCCTGAAGAGCGAACGGGTTTACAACTTCCATAAAAACACCCTGGAAGCCCTGCAAAACCTTTTGCAAGCGGGTGGGCTGAATCACCCCTCCGAGCTAGGTCCGGAACACATTATTCGCCGGGTATCGAAAACCGAGGTCAGCTCCTATCTGGATCTGTTTCCGTTTATTGAGCCCGGCGCTCTGCTGAAGGGCGACACCGGCCTGAGCGTATTCGACAAATACTGGGAGGTTTCCAACCCGGATAGCTTCACCCCACCCGAATTCGTGTCGAAACTGCGGGAAACCAAATTGCGTTAACTCACACCAAAACTCGCATAATTTTGCCGGCTGGTGTTTCTTTTTGGAATCTGCTCATGTAATATTCGCTCCCGCTAAGCCACTGAGATTACTCCTTAAGTCTCATTGGCCTGTGCCACCAAAACACAAATTTTTGGCAGGCGTAAATTAGCACATCGGGGCGTAGCGCAGCTTGGTAGCGCACTTGCATGGGGTGCAAGGGGTCGTAGGTTCAAATCCTACCGTCCCGACCATATTTGTCAAACACTTAGCCCGGTCTCGAAAGAGCCGGGCTTTGTTGTTTCTGGAAAACAGTCTTTCTCGTCACCGTTTGGTCACCGTTTCTCAAACCCTTAGAAATCCCGTCACCGATCGGTCACCGTTTCGCATGTCTCTCAAACATACCCTTTGTAAGAAACGGCTCCACCAGTCGGCCGAAGTCCTAACTGCCCAATTTCTCTAAATCCCGCTCTAATTGCCTGCGGTGAATGCGCTCTTACCTCAACTGTTCCTGCAACACCTGATTGTGAAGCAATATAAGCCCCGCCAGATCACTCACACGCGACGCTTCCTGCTCTGTCCTAGCTAGGACATCCTTTAAGTCAGAGCATTCCTCACGAAGCTCCTGCGAGGTCTCCCCACAGCCAACATCTGGCAGAGTTAATTCATCCAAGTATTTTAGCGTCTTAGCCCAATATACCTGAGCGTCACCAAGCAGGCGCAGAGCACCCTTTTTAGCAGATTCACCATCCGTCCTCCCTGACTGAATATCACGCTGAAGAATGTGGCAGTCCGATTCAAACCGCTCTTGCTGATCCTCAAGACACGAAACAAATCCCATGGCAGCACTCCTTTCTTGTAGTGTTTTAAAACACTACCAGCAGAAAGTGGCATGGGCCTGCACGAGTTTTGGCGAATAATGGCAATCGTGCCAACACCGAGCTCCGGGCGTTCGAACTCTGCTGAACCCCAACAAATATTATGTATGAAAATAGGAGTGGTGTTATAAGGAATTGGCGGCAGATGAATGTCACTAACCAATAGGTGGCTTAGGCTTCATGTTTAAGGACACCGTTGAGTCCAGTATGTTTGACACCAATATCATCGGACCAAAAAAGTGAAGCCTATGTCTCCAACCTTTTTAGCTCAAAACGTAATCGAAATTGCCTCCAATGTGGAAACGAAGCGCCGCGCGCTACGGGAAAAACACAATATTGATGCGCATCGGCCCCTTGAGAATCCGGAATATTTGAGGGAAACACGGCTCCTAGCTGACCCGTTGGTCGAGTTTTTGAGTCAATTCGAGCTAACAGAGCTAAAAAAATTGCATGTATTGGCGATGCTCGGTGCCCAGCCAGACCGCTTACAAGAGGGCTCACGCTCTCTGAAAGATGTGTTCCAAGATTTGGAGCTCACGCCCCCTGGCACACCTCCACACAGAGGCGATAAGAAGAGCTATATTGCATTCTTTAAAAGCGATATATCCGAGTTCCCTAAATTCCTGACAGATTCTTTCAACATCTGTAGAGAGTACGTAATAGATCCAGACGAAGAGCTCGCCGAGATCTAATGCGAGAAAAAATCAGTGCTGTTCCGAAGGCGAGCCCGGCACAAGCCGGGCACTGCTGGGATCATACACAAGTTCAGTTATCGTCCCATCCCGAATCCGATCAACGGCTTCATCAATCACGGATAACGGAACCAAAAACCACTCCCTCGGCTTAACGGGGTGACCAAACCGATCCTTGATCTCCAGATCCAACTGGGCGGACGCAAACACACGGCGCCGCAACTTTTAACGGCTAACCGACACTAACTTTTACAGCCGCCACTCCCCCGTATATCTGCTTTTTCTCGAGGTCACGAACTCCATGCGCTGAAGATTCCCGCTTCGCGGTCCAGATCGAATTTGGGTTTCTATGTTATTGATCAGTGATGGCTATCTAATAGACATGTAACGACACATTAGAGTGAGGCGGAGAAGACAATGGGCTCACATAGTGAAAGCCCAATACAAAGCAACGATCAATAGGATGCAGCGGAGCCCGTCAACATAGTTGGCGCGTTTAAGAACAACTCAAAGACTTCTGGCTAATCCCGGACATGGCAGTGGTAGAGCCCAGGTTGTTGATCGCTCTGGCCAACTTGCTTACATTCGTTGGCGGCATCTAAGGGTGATCCTGAACGCCGAAATGTTGCGGTTATCTGAATATTTTGGATCAGGACTTTGCGTTAACGAGGAAGCTCGCGTGAAGGCCCAACGGGGCCTCTCCAACAGTGAAAGTCGTTGATTAATAACCCATTACGCCTGGCAGCCAGGTGGCTAGACCCGGCACGGCGATCAGCAGCAAGATAGTGGCAATAATCGGCAGCAAGAAAGGCATTATGGCGCTGACCACCTGGCCGTACCGTAACCTCGTAATGCTCACCATTAAGAACAGCACCGTGCCAAACGGCGGGGTGATCACCCCTACCGAGAGCGTAATCACCATGACAATGCCAAAGTGCACGGGGTCTAGCCCAGCGCTTAGCGCTGCCGGCACTACAATCGGGGTAAAAATCAGGATGCTTTCGATCACCGACATAAAGCAGCCAATCAGCAGGAAGAACAGCGCAAAACAAAGCAGTAGCACAAACGTGGGCATATCGATGCTGCCAACCTGACCCGCCAATGCCTGAGGGATGCCCATGCGCACCAGTATCCATCCATAAAAGCTAGAAACCGCAATGATCAGCATGATAACCGCACTAAACTTCAATGTGCTGTTGAAGGCTTTAAACAGATCCCGCCACTTCAAGTCACGGTAGATCAGCCCGCCCAAAATCGCCGCGTAAAGCGAAGCAATCGCCCCCGCCTCAGTGGGCGTGAAGAAGCCGCCCCAAATACCGCCAACGATTATCGCAGGCATCATCAACGGCAAAATAGCGCGCTTACCGGTGCGCGCTACTTCGCATGCATCGAACGGGATGGGCTTGGGCATCACTACCTTGCCAGTTGCGCCAAGCAATACGGTCATACCCATCAGCAGCAGCGCCATCAGGATACCCGGCAGCAGACCCGCCATAAACAATCCGCCAATGCTTACTTTCGCCAGCCAGCCGTAAACAACCAGTGCAATGCTGGGCGGCAGAATTGGCCCGATAACGCTGGATGCTGCGGTAATACCAGTAGAGTAACCTAGCTCATAGCCACGCTCTTTCATCGCCTTGATTTCAATGCTACCAAGCCCAGCGGCGTCGGCTATGGCAGTGCCTGACATAGTCGCAAAGATAGAGCTGGCCACTACGTTAGCGTGGCCAAGACCACCTTTGGTAAAGCCGACAAGCGCCGTTGCAAAGTCGAAAATCCGCGTGGTGGTGGAGCCAATATTCATAATATTGGCTGCCAGAATAAACAGCGGAATGGCCAGCAGCGTAAAGTTATTGAGCGTTTGCACCATTTTTAGTGACAATAGCTCAACGGGCAAGCCGCCGGTCCCTGAAGCCACTAAAGCGATGAACGAGGTCACCCCAATGGCAACAACAACGGGCAAGCCAATCGCCATGAGCACTAAAAGCCCACCAACAAAAATCAGCAGTTCGACCATGGCTAATCCACCTCTTCTTCATGGTGAGCTTCTAGCCACGCTACCGGGCCGCGCAGGGTTTGCCACACGGCTATCAGCGCCATGCCCGCAAAGCTAAAAAAGACACCGTAGTAGAGGTAGCTGAAGCTAATGCCCAGAGAGACAGTTGTATTATTGGAACTGACGTCCGACATAATCCATGCGCCCCAGGCGGCGAGGGCAAAAAAGCCGCATGAGATCAGCGCGGTGAGTCGGTATTGAACGTTTTTAGCCAATCCAGAGAGCCTATGGCTAAACAAATCAACGACGAGATGCTCGCTGCGCACCCAGGCGGATAATGACCCAAAGCCAATCGCGTAGATGACCAGCATTGGCGCCATTTCTTCGGTCCAGGGCAAGCCCAATGCTAGCAGGTCACGGGCAATAACGGCCGCGACAATCAGTAGTAGCATAGCTGCCATTAACGCCACGCCGACCCCATCACATACGCGGGTCACCCAGCGCAGCGTATAAAAAGCAATTCGATCTGGCCCATTACTGGGCGCTACAGCGTGATCCACAGGGAAATTCCTCAGACTAGACCTAACGTTTTTGTCTCTTATGAATAAACAACGACGGCCCGATAGGCCGTCGTTGTTTATTCCACGCGTGTATTACTCGCTTTTGCCACCAAGTGCATCTTCGCGTACACCGTTTGCCATTTCGGCCATCACACGATCAATCGCCGGTAGCGCCGCTTTACGGAAAGGCGTAACTTCCGGCCGAATAACGGTCATGCCTTTTTCCTGAAGCGCTTTCAGGTAGAACTCATCAAGTTCACTTTCGCGATTAGAGCCGTATTGGCGTGCCACGTCGACCGCTTTTTCAATCAGTGCTTGATCTTTCGCTTCCAGCCCATCCCACCAGCGCGCACTCGCTACCCAGCTCCATGGGAACTGCACGTGGCTGGTCATAATGATGTAATCCTGCACTTCCCACAGGCGGCGGGTGTAAGGCGAAGAAAGCGAATTTTCATGGCCGTCAACCTGGCCCGTTTGCATGGCGAGATAAATCTCCGGCGCGGGTACGCTTACAACCTGAGCACCAATTTCCTTCCAGACTTCCATCCATACCGGCAGCGCAGGCAGGCGCAGACGGAAGCCTTCAAGGTCATCTGGCGAACGAATAGCCTTGTTGGCCGTCATATGCCGTGGACCGCGGTGCTGGGTGCCTAAGAATTTAATCCCGCCTTGGCTTTCCGCTTGCTTAATCATCGCTTGGCCGGAGAGACTTTCCATATAGGCGTCCACTTCATCCCAGGTGGTGAAAACAAAGGGGACGGAGATCGCATCATACTCGGGCGCGTATTGCTGACGCCAGTTACCGCCGGTCAGTGAGAGTTGGGTCTGGCCAAGGTTGAGCAATTCCAGGATAGCGTTCTCACCGCCCAGTGAACCCGCCAAAAAGGGACGCACCTCAAAGCGGCCTGGGGCCTGCTCTTCTAAATATTCGGCGAAGCGTTCCACAGCAGCGCTTTCCGAGCCGCCCTCACTCATGGTGTTGTTGACTTGAATTTCGATCGGGGCTGCCAGGGCGAAGGGTGCCGCCGTTAGCATTCCAAGGGTGGCCAGCGTGGCAAACAGTTGTTTCCGCATAGGATCAATCTCTAATGTTGTTATTGGATGTGGTTCTTCTCAGATATTCTTCTCATATCGCTCTCGTAAGGCTTCTTTAATATTGAGGCAAACAGTCAAGTGTCTCAAGTCTACGCTTATGAAGGGTGACTTCGTTAAAGACGATGGCTAGAAGCACCACTAGTGGGCTATTTTGACGAGGTTCGTGCTGTCATAGGACCAGAGATGAATATCTAACGGCAGCTGCTGACTAACTCAATGGACAATTACGCTGCCTTCCAAGCACAATTTATGTCGGGAACTTTCACTATGAACGAATCTACCCCTGTCGTCTTTATTACCGGCGCGACTTCCGGCATTGGACATGCCTGTGCCCATCGTTTCGCCCATGCAGGCTGGGCGCTGGTGCTGACTGGCCGCCGCCAGGAGCGTTTAGATGCTCTTCAAGCAACGCTGGGGAAACGTGTACCTGTGCACACTGCCCAGCTGGATGTGAGCGATCCACATGACGTGGCCAGGGTTGTAGCGGAGCTGCCTGAGCCCTTTCAGCGTGTGCACACGTTGATTAATAACGCAGGACTTGCTCTTGGCAAAGGCCCTGCGCAAACCGCCGATTTAGATGACTGGTACCGCATGATCGATACCAATATCAAAGGGCTGATCACTGTCACTCGACACCTTCTTCCCCAACTGATCGCCTCGGGCCCAGGTGCAACAGTGATCAACCTGGGCTCTATAGCGGCCCGTACACCTTACCCCGGCGGCCACGTTTACGGTGCCACCAAAGCGTTTGTGGAACAGTTTAGCTATAACCTGCGCTGCGATGTCGGCCCCCAAGGAGTGCGGGTTACCGATCTAGCCCCCGGTATGACGGCCAGTGAATTTACTCTGGTACGTATGAAAGGTGACAGCAACATCGCCGATAGTTATTACGAAGGCACCCAGCCGTTACAACCTGAAGATATTGCCGAGCAGGCGCTGCATGTGGCCTCGTTGCCGCCTCATGTCAACATCACGCGTTTAGAAGTCATGCCGCTTTGTCAGCAGTGGTCAGCCCCTACGATACTGCGGGATTAACCTGCTCTTGTTTCTGGGTAAGGTGGTCCACTAAGTGCCGGGCAGTGACATGCAGCGAGGTATACCGGCGCATGCCAATTACCAGCTCGCGCTGCGCCCAAGCGTCGCTAAGCGGGATGCTTTTAAGCTGTAAATCGCCCAGATCCCGGTAAATGGTTCGCTCAGGCAGTACACCAACGCCCATGCCGTGATGAATCATTCGGCAAATAGCGTCGAAGCTACGTACCTGAATACGCATGCGCAGTGTTTTGCATGCCAGAGTAGCCTTTTCATTCAACAGCGTTTGCAGCGAAGCATCCTGTTGCAAACCAATAAAATCGAAGGCCAGCGCTTCATCAAAGGCGATGCTTTCACGTCCAGCCAAAGGGTGATCAATGGGTGTCATTAACATTAATCGATCTTGCCGATACGAAAGCTGCTGAAGGTCAGGCGCCGCCACATGCTCGGCGAAAATACCGATATCCGTAAGCCCTTCGCGCACAGCGGTAATGATTTCGCTACTTACCCGCTCTTCTAGATCAATTTTAATTTCGGGGTAGATGCGGGAAAATGCGCTGAGATCTTGCGGGAGAAATGCAATTATAGCCGACGTATTTGAGTGGATACGCACATGCCCGCGCACGCCTTCGCCATATTCGCTTAGCTCGGCCTGCAGTCGCTCAATGTTATCCAGAATACGCCGCGCATGGTGCAAAAACGCTTGGCCCGCAGGGGTTAGTTCGACACCTCTGGGGCGGCGATAGAATAGCGTAGTGCCCACCAGGGCTTCCAGGTCGCTTATCCGCTTGCTTACCGCAGCGAGCGCCAGATGTTCCCGCTCGGCAGCAGCCGTCAGGCGGCCTTCATCCGCCACGGCGATAAACAGTTGAAGAGTGACGAAATCAAAGCGGCGCATAGAACAAACTCTTGGGAGGCAATCTGCATATGCTAGCGCACACCTTCGTCAGTCACGAACCCTTTGTTGCCGATTGCCTGATTGTCGGCCATGAACGGCTAACCCATACTGACGATTAACAATAACGTCAATGAGTAGAGGAAAGCTTTATGACTGCTTCCGAAGAGCGCCAGCTTCCGTTACATGGCTTAAAGGTGCTTGAGCTTGGCCAGCTGATTGCGGGGCCTTTCGCAACCAAACTGTTGGGCGAATTCGGTGCCGACGTGATTAAAATCGAGCCGCCAGGAACCGGCGACCCGCTTCGCAAGTGGCGCATGCTAGAAGAAGGCACCTCGCTATGGTGGCATGTGCAAACCCGCAATAAGCGCTCGGTGGCACTGGATTTGCGTAGTAAAGAGGGGCAAGACGTAGCACGTAAGCTCGCCGCCGAGGCAGACGTTGTGGTGGAAAACTTTCGTCCAGGCACACTAGACAACTGGGGGCTGGGCTGGGAAGCGCTTTCGGCACTCAATCCAAGACTAATTATGGTACATATTTCCGGCTTCGGGCAAACAGGGCCTTACCGCGATAAGCCCGGTTTTGGTGTAATTGGCGAAGCTATGGGTGGGCTGCGTTACCTCACCGGCCAGCCGGGGGAGCCTTCGATGCGCGTTGGCGTGAGTATCGGCGATTCACTTTCAGCCCTCTACGCGGTAATCGGTACCCTGTTGGCGCTTCAGGAGCGCAACCAAAGTGGCCTGGGCCAAGAGATTGATGTAGCGCTGTATGAATCGGTGTTCGCGATGATGGAGAGCCTGCTGCCGGAGTTCGATGCCAGTGGCCATGTTCGCGAGCCCAGCGGCAGCGCTCTACCCGGTATTACTCCTTCAAACGCTTACCGCTGTCAGGGTGGCGATTACGTACTAATTGCTGGTAACGGCGACAGTATCTTCAAGCGCTTGATGGTTGTGATTGGCCGAGAAGACCTAGCCAGCGATGAATCGTTGGCTCATAACGATGGGAGAAGTGAGCAAGCCGAGATGATCGATGCAGCGATTCAGGCTTGGGCCGAAGAGCGCTCACGGGATGCCATTCTTCAAGCCCTGGATGACGCCCGCGTGCCGGCAGGCTACCCCTATACTGCGGAAGATATCGCCAACGACCCCCACTATTTGGCCCGGGAGATGATTCAAACCTTTACTCGCCCTAACGGCAAGCCGCTGAAAGTACCAGGTGTTCTTCCGAAGCTTAGCGCTACCCCTGGGCGACTCGGGAACGGCGGCCCCTCTCTTGGTCAACATACCGACGACGTGTTGGATGAGATGGGAATTGATCAACAAACTCGCGCCAAACTGCGCCACGCAGGAATTATCTAAGGAGAGCACCATGAACCAGCCATTACCCTGCCCCTTAAAAGTAGAAATTAATGAGGTTGCCCCCCGGGATGGCCTGCAGATTGAGGCGCGCTTTGTGCCCACTGAAGAGAAAATTCGCTGGATCGATGCGCTGTCAGCCACTGGCCTGCGACGTATCGAAGCGACTTCTTTTACTTCACCAAAAGCGATCCCCGCCCTCAGGGACGCCGCTGACGTTATGACCGCCATTCATCGCCGGGAAGGGGTCGACATGACGGTTCTGGTGCCCAACATGAAAGGCACCGAGCGGGCACTCGCCTGCCAGGTCGACGAAATTAACCTAGTAATGTCAGCTAGCAAAAGCCACGGTCTAGTCAATCTACGCATGACACCAGAGCAGTCTCTAGAACAGTTCGCGACTATTTTGAATGCCTGCAAAGATAGCGGCGTGTTTATCAACGCTTCGCTCTCCACCACCTTCGGTTGCCCATTTGAAGGCGAGGTGCCCGAGGCGCGGGTGCTGGAACTGATTGCAGAGCTAATCGCCATGGGCATTCAGGGCGTAACGCTATGCGATACCACCGGCATGGCCAACCCTGCCCAGGTAAAGCACCTTTGCGAAGTAGTACTCAAGCGCTGGCCAGAAACACCTTTCACGTTGCACTTTCACAACACTCGCGGCATGGGCCTGGCGAACGCACTGGCGGCTTGGCAGACTGGCATTAACCGCTTCGACGCGTCATTAGGTGGAATGGGCGGCTGCCCCTTCGCCCCGGGTGCAACCGGCAATGTATGCACCGAAGACCTTGTGCATATGTTTGAAACTATGGGCGTAGACACAGGCGTCGATTTGGATGCATTACTTGCGGTGGCCTCCACCCTCCCCGACCTCATTGGCCACGACGTGCCAGGGCAAGTGGTGAAAGCAGGAAAATCGACTCGTCGTTATCCAATGCCAGTAACGCATGTCTGAACGCTAGTCCTAGGTAGGCCTATCGAAAAGCATGCATTTCCAGCCAGTTCAGCTCGCATCTGGCGTTGAGGGATAAGCAGATTGGCCTCAAAAAGTCGGAATGACACTCAAAACAGGCACTTTTTATGCTCAGCCAGCGTGCGTTAACCTACCTAAACGAAGTCATTCGCCGCGGATCCCTAAGGCGCGCTGCGGCTCATCTGAATGTCGATGCTTCTGCTGTTAGCCGTCAATTAAAAGCGCTTGAAGAAGAGCTAAATACCCGACTATGCGAGCGGCACGGTCGCGGAATGCGAGCGACTGCAGCGGGCCAGCTACTTGTTCATCATTTTCATGCCCAGCGGGCTTCAGAAGAAGCCGTACTTTCTCAACTCATGGCACTTCAAAACTTAGTAAAAGGGGAAGTTCGCATTGCCGTTGGGGAAGGATTTATTGCTGATCTGATCGCCGCACCTTTGGGCACGTTCATGTCAGCGTTCACTGGTATTAATGTAGAAATTCGCATGGCCGGCGTAAACGAAGCGATGTCACTACTCAAAGATCGTGAAGTCGATATAGCGCTACTTTACGCACCGCCGGTAGATCCGCAGTTTTTCTGCCATGTGGAAACGCGCCAGCCACTTGATGTCATTGTTCCTCCTAATCATCCGTTAATTAAGCTGAATCGACCCGTAACGCTGAATGATCTAAAAGGTTGGCCTCTTGCGTTGATGGATAATCCTTTCGGTATGCGGCAAATGGTAAATATGGCAGCTCACCAGGAGCGTGTTCACCTTGAAGCGCACCTTCAGGCTGTCCAACTGACTGGGTCCACCTCACACTGAGCCATCAGTTTTTGATCCATGTTATTTGGGATTACATTAACTACTGCAGTGGTCAATTAATTCCGGCGATCCGTTATGTGCACGTATTGACTAATGAGACTATCAGTAGCCGGACTCTGCGGTGGTTAATTCACCCGCTCACGTGGAACACTGCGCAGGTGACTGGCCGTTTGACCTCCCGGCAGGGCAGCGATTACATCGGCCGCCACCAAAAGTAGTGGCAAATTCACACCGGTTTCAATATGGCCACCTTGCAGTGCATAAATAAGATCCTCTGTCGCTGTGTTTCCAGTAGCGCCGGGAGCAAACGGGCAACCACCCAAACCTGCAGCGGAAGCATCTAAGGCTGTTGCGCCATGCTGTACTGCGAATAGGGCATTAGCAACACCCATCCCAAATGTATCATGACCGTGAAAGGCCCACTTTAGGGGGGGGCTGTCATGGCGTTCCCGCAGACGGATAAAATGATTTGCGACTTGGTAGGGTGATGCGCGGCCGGTGGTGTCACAAAGGGCTACTTCCAACTCGATACCTGTGCATATATTCCGAGCTTTACCTAGAACCGCATCTACCTGTTGCCATTGAATCTCCCCCTCGTAGGGACAATCAAAACAGGTGCCTAAATCCAACCGTAGACGCACAGAATTTTTTTCACTTCTGAGCCGGTCGGCGATTGTTTTCAGGCCTTCCAATGAGCTGTCCACGCTTTGGCGCACGTTGCTCTGATTATGAGTCTCAGAGACTGAGACCACAAAAACGAGCTCTTTGATGCCGCTTGCCAGCGCCCTATCGGCACCCTTGAGGTTGGGAACAAGCGCCGAGAAACGCATGCCGGTATGATCCGAAAACGCGGCTACGATGTCGCCAATGTCCGCCATCTGTGGGATGGCCTTGCTACTAACAAATGAGCCAATTTCAATGCGAGTGATGCCGGAATCGATCAATGTTTGAATGCAATGGATCTTGGCGGCTGTCGGTAATAATTCGTGAATGGATTGAAAGCCATCTCGAGGAGCCACTTCAACGATATCGACTGTTTTGGGAGGATGAAAAGTGCTGTTCATGATCCGGTTCTCCGCGAGAGCCAGTTGATGACGCCGCCAGATGAAAAAATGGCCTGCTGGCGGGTGCTTAGCTCATGTGTCAATGTGATTTTCTGGTGTTCATTTATGGTAGCCGTGATACAAGTGCCTGCGGCAAGCTGATCACGAAGATGGTCAATCCGAATAACATCGCCCTGCTGCAGTAGGTCCAAGTCTTTTGGATTATCGAGTGTCAGAGGCAATACGCCGAAGCAGGGCAGATTCTGCCAGTGTATGCGTGCAATGCTTTTGGCAATGACCACCTGCAGTCCCAAAGCCCTGGGCACAAGGGCTGCATTTTCCCGGCTTGAACCCTGACCGTAGTTATCACCGGCGACGATGATATGGCCAGCTTCCCCCTGCGTGCGTGCCCGAGTGGCGTAACCGGAATCCACCGTTTTAAAAGTGTGTTTCGCTGATGCATCTATGTTGCTCCAAATTGGGAGCACGCGGGCACCTGCCGGCATGATGTCATCTGTGGATATGTTATCGCCAACCTTTAACAATATTGGCGCGCATATGGAATCGGGTAAGGGTTTGAGCACAGCCAAGGGTGGCGTGTTGTCGGTTGCCAGTAACTTGATGCGACGAGCTTTTTCGAGCGCTAATGGTGGAAAGAACATGTGCTCGTCAGGCTTCATGTTTTTAGGCTCTTTAGGACGGTGGTGGGCTCGTTCTAGAGTGCGCGGATCGGTAATTACACCGTACAGCGCGGATGCAGCGGCGGTCTCCGGACTGCATAGAAATACGGAGTCTTCGAGCGTCCCAGATCGACCGGGAAAGTTGCGCGGTACGGTGCGCAAACTGTTACGACCCGTTGCGGGTGCCTGGCCCATTCCAATACAACCATTGCAACCGGGTTGATGAAGGCGCGCGCCCGCTTTGATCAAGGTAGCCATGTGGCCTTCGTCAATCAGCGCCGACAGAACCTGGCGAGTAGATGGGTTAATGTCTAGTGATACATTAGGCGAGATCGTGCGACCCCTGACAATGTCCGCAACAACCGCAAAGTCGCTATAGCCAGGGTTTCCCGACGAGCCGATATAAGCTTGATAAATGGGTTCGCCGGCCACATCACTGACCAGCACGACCTTATCCGGGCTAGAGGGAAGGGCAATTAAAGGCTCCAGTTTGGACAGATCAATATGTTCGTCTTGATCATACTGACAGCCAGGATCTGCGGCTAGCGGCTGCCATTCTGACTCGCGGCCCCGCGCCCGCATGAACTCAAGGGTCTTGTCATCGCTGGGAAATACGCTGGTTGTCGCTCCCATTTCCGTTCCCATGTTCGCCAGCACATGGCGGTCCATGGCATCAAGTGCCGCTAGTCCGGGGCCATAATATTCGAGAATGCAGTTCTTTGCTCCCGAAACCCCATAGCGGCGGAGCAGTTCTAATACAACGTCCTTGGCGCTGACCCAATCCGGCAGTTCCCCGGTCAGGCGTACACCGATGATCTTCGGCATAGCTAAAAACAGAGGTTCACCGGCCATCGCCATTGCCACCTCAATACCGCCGGCACCAATAGCCAACATACCTAGGGCTCCCGCTGAAGTCGTGTGGCTGTCGCACCCGACCAGACTGTCGCCGGGTTTGCCAAAGCGTTCCATGTGCACGGGGTGGCTTATACCGTTACCAGGTCCGCTGTACCAAATGCCCAAACGCTCGCATGCGCTTTTAAGGAACAAGTGGGCATCAGCATTGAAGTTGTCCTGTTGAATCAGGGTGTGATCGATGTACTGGACGCTGGGCGATGTGTGCACTCGCTCAATACCCATTGCATCAAGCTCCAGCATGACCAGGGTGCCTAGAACATCCTGCAATAGCGATTGATCCATTTTGAGGGCAATTTCGCTACCGGATGTCATTTTTCCGCTGACTAGGTGCGCAGCAATCAATTTATGACTTAATGAATCAGGCATTCGTTATTTCCTCCCCACTCTTTGGGTGGAATAAATCGTATCCAACCCGCAAAATATCAATCAGAAATTGCAAACCAAGTACGCCAAAACCGATGGGGATAAGTGCATAGGGATAGACCATGGGTGTGCCGAAAGCACTGGACACCCGCTCACTATATTCCCAAGCGTCATGCGCCATTAGGCTGCCGCGCCACACCATGATGGCGCAGAACACCAGGCCAAGTGCGCTGGTAAGCATTGTGATCAAAGCCTGTCCACTCTTCGGAAAGCGTTGGGTGAAAAATGTGATACGAATATGGGCATCATGGCGCTGAGCCTCACCTGCACCAACAACTGCCAGGTAAACCAACAGGAAAGTGTTGATTTCCAAGCTCCAACTTGTGGGTGCCACGAAAACATAGCGCATGATCACGTCATAGCAGATGGTTAGCATCATGAAAATCAGCACTACGAACATGGTCCAGCGCAGGACAGCCAGAAGGCCATCCCAACCTTGCATTGCGAGCTTGGTCATTAACATCACCCCTCAGATTTGCCCTAGAGCGAGAGAAATGGCTTTTTCGCCGACCTCCTTGCCGACCTGCTCCTTCCATTCTTCCCATACGGCTTGGCTGCTTTCTCTGTAGGTCGCTAAATCTTCTTCGCTGGGCAGAACAACCTCTACCCCGGCTTCTTGAACAGCGGGCCAGTATTTATTGGGGTAGATAACGTCATTGCAGTAGCTGGCGAAGTTCTCTTCATACCATTGTGCGGCTCCTTCAATGACCTGTTTGGCGTCGTCTTCAAGTGCATCCCAGCGCGAGCGGAGCATGAATGGGGCGACGGTAAAGGAAGTCATGGGTAGCTCGTAACACACCTTTAATTGTTCCTGCAGGCTGCGGCCATAAATAGTCGAAATGTTTGCCACAGCCGCATCAATGGTGCCACGTTCCAATGCCATGTAAGTTTCTGAAGATGAAATGCGCACGGCAGCGATATTGAAAGGTTTAAGTGCTGAAGTGGCTTCAAAGCTGACGATACGAATTTTTTTACCACGAACATCGTCGAGTGAACGAATAGGGCTGGCCGCTGTGCTCCAGATGAATTCAGGTTGGAGAATCCCGCCACCGGCAGTAAGCATGTAGATATTGTCCTTAGCCAATTCCTCATTAATCAATTCCATAAGAGGGCTACCTTTGGCGAGGCGCTGCGGATTGCGGTACAGCTCGTCAACCACCCCGGGTAGGCCAGTGATGCCCAGAATCGGCAGAGAGCGGGTAATATACGATGTCGTATGAAACATGAAGTCGATGGCGCCGGCGCGCAGCGCGGGCAGTTGCGCATCGGCCTTCACAAGTTGGCCGGAGTGGTAGTAATCAACGCTTAGGGTGTCGCCTCCCTGCTTTTTTAGGTAGTCAACAAACCCGTCAGAGCCATAACTCAGAGCTTCGTAGGATGGCGGGATATAATATACCCCAGTGAACTTCGTCGCTGCTGAGGCGTGACTGGCAAACAGACTCTGCCCCCCAATTAAGGCGAAGCTGGCAGAGGCCAATGCGCTGTTCTTCAGAAGTTCTCTACGTGTTATCTGCATGGTGTGTCTCCTTTGGTTTTTTTACTGCTTTGTTGTAATTGTGTTGACAGTGTCATTGAGTAAAAACTAGGGCTACAAGATTCCTGGCAGCCAGAGGCTGATACCTGGGAACAAGACAAATAACATCAGTACGAAGAACTGCACAGCAACAAAGGGAAGCGCAGCGCGAATGATTTCCTCGATCGAGAGCTCGGGACAGACTCCTCGTAGAGCATACAGATTGAGTCCAACTGGGGGTGTCACCACAGCAATTTCCAAGTTAAGCACAAGCACGATGCCGAACCACAGAGGATCGTAACCGAGGGCTATAATTAGTGGTAAGAGGACAGGTGTGGTTACTACAATCAGCGAAACAGCATCCACAATCATGCCCAGTAGAACCAGTAACAGCATAACTGCCACCAGAATGGCCCAGGGGGGCAGTGGGCTGGAAGTAAGCATTTCAGACAGTATCTGTGGAACACGCACGAAATTGAGGTAATCACCGAAAATCTTCGCACATCCAATAATGAGTAGAATGACACCACTGATACGGGCCGTTTCAGTCACAATGGAGAGAAACTTGCTCCAGCTCAAAGACCGAAATACCAGCGTGGCAATCAGAAGTGCACCAAACGCACCGATACCGGCAGCCTCACTGGGTGTAGCGATGCCAGCGTAAATAGAGCCCAAAACGGCAACAACAAGTAATGCTGAATGCCAAATCGCACCTAAGCTTTGGAAGCGTTCTTTCCAGGTAAACTTTTGGGTGGAGAAAGGGGCTTCTTCAGGGTTGAAATGCACCCTTACCCAGATGTAAAGACAGAGCGCCAAGGCCAGAACAACGCCGGGGACGATACCGCCAATGAAGAGATCCGCCACTGACACGCCAGATACGGATCCATAAATAATGAAGGGGACACTTGGCGGGATTAGCATCGCTAAAGCGCCTGCACTGACGACTGAGCCGGCTGCTAACGAACGACTGTAACCACGCTCTATCATGTGAGGTACAGCAATTGAACCAACAGCCGCTACGCCGGCCAGACTGACACCTGAAACGGCGCCGAACATGGCCGATGCGCCAACGGATGATATGGCAAGACTGCCTTTGAGCCAGTTTAACCAGCGAACTGCAACTTGAAAAAGACTCGATCCAACCGGAGTGGCCCCTAGAATACTGCCCATCAGAATAAACAGTGGGAGTGCGATCAGCTCAAAGCTATGGAGTTGCCCAAACAAAGAGGAGGGTGCGAAGAAAAAAGCCAGGCTACCCTGTGCCATGTAAAGTCCTAGTAAACCAGACAATCCTAGCGCCAAAAATATGGGAAAACCAAAGGCAATCATGGTGATTAATGCGATTACAACAATAATTGGTTCCAAAGGTGCTCTCCCGCTCAGATGATGGACGAATTACGCAGCGTGTCTAACTGCGCGTCATTCATATCGAGCCAACCTTTTAGCACCTCATTGGTGTGTTCTCCGAGTTGGGGCCCTGCGTGTCGAATCGTACCCGGCGTTTTGGTCAGGCGAGGGAAGACATTCTGCATAGGCAATGGTTTTCCTTTGCGATCTGGCACCATAACAATGGATTTTCGGGCATTGAAATGTGGATCAGCTAACATATCGGGAGCACGAAAAATCAGACCTGCTGGCACGCCAGCCTCTGCGAGCCTGTCCACGATTTCTTGAGCGTCATGCTGACGAGTCCAAGCCGCTACCGCATCGTCAATCGCCTGCTGGTTTGCGCCCCTTGCGCGATGGGTTGCGTAGTCTGGGTGATCCGCAAGCGTAGGTTGACCCATGGCCGCGCATAAGCGCCGGAAAACACTATCTTGGTTGGCCCCAATGATAACATCACGATTGTCCCTGGCCGGGTAGGCGTTGGAGGGCGCGATACCGGGCAAGGAACCGCCATTTCGCTCGCGGATCTTGCCGGCCCGATCATAATCAGGCACCAGACTTTCCATCACCCCCAAGACAGATTCAAAGATTGCACTGTCGACAACCTGGCCTTCGCCTGATTGCTCTCGCTGATGAAGGGCGACCAGCGCGCCGATTGCACCATGAATTCCGGCTAGAGTATCTCCGATTGAAATACCCACTCGAACCGGCGGTCGGTCGGGATAGCCGCTTATGTAGCGTAAACCACCCATGGCCTCACAAACAGAGGCGAACCCGGCACGGTCAGAATAGGGTCCATCCTGACCAAATCCAGTGACCCGAACCATAATTAGCCCTGGATTGTTCCTAGACAAAACGTCGTAACCTAAACCCCAGCGTTCCATTGTGCCCGGACGAAAGTTTTCAATTAAGATGTCGGCCTGACTGGCCAGGTTACGAAGTATCTCTTGGCCTTGCGGCTCGCGAAGATTCAGTGTCACGGACTGCTTGTTTCGACCGATAACATTCCACCACACGGGTTCGCCATCAGCGTCGACTTCACCCCATTGACGCATGGAGTCACCTTTGCCAGGGGGTTCGATCTTGATTACATCGGCACCAAAATCAGCCAAAATCTGGCCACAATAAGGGCCTGCTATGAGTTGCCCGAGTTCGAGTACTTTGAGGTCACTTAATGGGGTTTTTAGAGCAAGTTTATCTAGGGACATTATAATTGTTTTCCCTTAATTTAATTCGAGTTTTAGTTATTAGTTTAAGTGTCTTCAGCGTGCTGGTGACGATTTTCTAAATCTGATACGTTGATATGCAAATCATATGCTGCAAGCAAGTGCGAGCGCATGATGCTTTCAGCCCAGCCCCCGTTTCGGGATTCAATAGCGTCCAAGATTTCTCGGTGGTGGCGCATACTACGTTGAAGATGTTCTGGCTTATAGTTTGTGAAGTTTCTTCTTATTACCGACGATCGCACGATGTTTTCCAATGTAGTCATCAAACGATAATTGTCGCTACCAGCAATAAGCTCTTTGTGAAACTCATGATTGAGTGCAGCAATGCTGTTGCGAAATTCAGCATGGATCTCCACTTTTGCGGTCAAAGTCTCCATTTGACTGGCTAAATGGTTAAGGTGATCAAGCCGTGACCTATCCATTTTATTGCATGCTAAAGCAACAGCCATGGGTTCTAGTACCAATCGAATTTCAAACACTTCACGGGCGTCTCTTTCGGTCCATGCAGACACTCTTGCGCCCTGGTGTGGAATAGCTTCCAGCCAACCTTCAGAGATCAATTCCCTGAACGCTTCCCGAACAGGT
The DNA here is from genome assembly GCA_036960525.1 of Marinobacter sp. GTDB lineage: Bacteria > Pseudomonadota > Gammaproteobacteria > Pseudomonadales > Oleiphilaceae > Marinobacter. The sequence continues at coordinate 27,608 of JBALXR010000003.1, read as the reverse complement.
GTTCTACTGACTTTCAATTCCTGAGCTACCCGCGCTTCGCGGATAAATTCATGAGGCAAGTAAACCGCGTTGAGAATACGCTGCTTAATGGCATCGTGAACTTCCATTTTGGCAGTTCTTGGAACTGAGGCGCTAACCCAACGGTTGCTTTCCACCACAATCTTCTCCGGCATTGCATGCAATACTCGAAACTAAAGCCATTTTTGCGTGAATTACATTAGACCTTAGTCTAATATTGCATACAATAATGCGAGCGCTGACTAATACAGAAAAAGATTTTATGCTTGTAGGTGGCTGTGCCGTGGGAGGCCCTGCTTCATTCCACCATTTTTTAGAAAGAGCGAAAAATTATAAATTTGAACACTTGCGGCCATCCGGATCGGGTGTGGCTGGCTACGTTTACTGCGGTGAACCTGCAGGCCGGTGATGTGATTACCTCGATCAACGGCCAGGCGCTGGGCGATCTTGAGCAGGATAAGCAGCTTCTGGACAGTTGGCGTGAGCAGTCCAGTGTGGATGTTCAGGTGAGCCGTAATGGAAAGCTGGTAACGGTGAGCTATGCGGTTCCTTTGCAGTGGTTGTAGGTTGGGCTAGGGTTCGTTATTTGGGGCCAGCGCATATCGTGCTGGCGGAGACACCAATCAGTGAGGGTGTAGGCTTGTGGCAAAGCGACGAGAGATGACGGTCGATGAGCAAGATGATGCGGCGCGCTTAACTGCGATCTGCAAGACATGGCAGCGTGAAATGAAGGCCGGTGGAGGTGCGTTGACGCTGGATGATATAGGCGCCGACCTCGGCTGGGGAAGCGGCGCGCCCGTCAGTCACTACATGAACGGCCACATGACGCTACAAATGGAGGCTGTTACGCGGTTTGCCCGATATTTTGATGTAACCGTTCGGGATATCAGTCCTCGGATTGCCGATATGCTCCCCCGATCCATAATCGATACCCCGGGCTCCCCTCGTGATGCTGTCCGAGATAATGCCAATACGGTGCCGGTGCTGTCATTGGGTGAGGTTGCCAGGCTTGCAGAAAGGTCGGCCCCAGTGAATGGCGCGTCGGGTGAACGTGTGCTATGTAGTATCGCGCACCGTGGTCATATGTTTGGTGTGAGGGTGGTTGGTGAGTCTATGCGCAATCTGGCTGGCTCGCCGTCGTTTGCTGAGGGCGACCTGCTATTCGTGGATACCGTTCGCCAGTCGAAAAGTGGTTCGCTGGTACTTGTGAACATGGGCGCTGGTTCATCGGATGCCGTTTTCAGGCAGCTTGTAGAGGACAGCGGACAGCGCTACTTGAAAGCGCTCAATTCGGCGTGGCCACGTTCCGTTATCGAGCTGCCCGATGATGCCTGGGTGCTTGGCGTTGTCCGCGGAAAGCTGGAAGTGTTTGAGTGATGGCTACGGCCAGAGCGTAATGGCCAGTGAATTGAAAGATTACCCTAGTTGGGTGCCGCGTCGCCAAACTCTGGTAATCTTGGTAAAACTCCCCAAAAAGATGTGGATAATGGCCGCTTTTGTTACCGAGAATGCTGGTATTGAAAAAGTGTTCAGAGATATTTACAGCCGCGCTCGCGTGACAGAACAGAAACCTCAAAACAGCGAAAAAGTGTCACCCGACAATAAAGTTTGATAAGAATCGACCTCATTTTTCTGCATTTTCGGCTTCAAAAGATCCTAAAGTTTGATATTTTTAGACCCAGTCGCGGGACACTCCAATTCGACTTTTGCCATTAAAGTTTGATAAAAATCCCTTCCATTTTCCTTTCTCAACTCCGATCACTATGGCGAAAGGATATCCGATCAGAATAGAGGCAACCTGCCAAGCTAGCTATGATAATCCAAATGAACGTTGTGGCGGCCACCGCCAGAAACGGTTTAGCACTGGATTGTAGTGGTCAACTAATCCCCGACACTATCTTGAAGACTGCAACGTCAGGCTCAAGATGGTTTTGCCGGACGGTTACCTTCTTCATGCAGAATTTCCCGGCGTTTAGCTTACGGGAAATTCTACTTTTGAGCACCTCGGTTTTTAGGGGGGATTACCTCCCCACCTGGCTTTAAAAAGTTCTATTCCTCGACAAGCTGTTCCCAACAAAATATGGATTGCGATTTGTTGATTTAATGCCAGTCCTGCATTTGGAAGAATAATAAACAACTCTCGCAACTCATCGTGCTTAAACTTAGTTGCACAAAGTACCCTTTCCCTAATCTTATCCGGGCCTCCCACATCTTTTTTCGCTAAACAGTCTAATACGGAATATTTGATAAACTCTCTTTTAATAGCATACTGGAACATGGATTTCGTATTGGTCAGGACAGCATTCGCCATGACGTTGTTTCCACGAGCAAGAATCGGGTCTACAACATCAAAAATATGTTCCCGCCTGAAGGCCTTTATTGGCATGTCATCGTAACGGCTGAGCAAGTGATTGTTCAAAATACTCATAACATGCTTGCCACCATCAGTATGCCCACTTTGTTTATTGGCCAATTTTATCGCATACGCATTAGCAGCATCACCTAATGTTTTCATGGCTTTCTGCGCTGCAATTTCTCGAATTTCCGTTTGCTTACGCTCCTCAGCGACGCGCGTTTTCTCTTCTTGCGGATCTTCTCCCTGTCGAATGCGGACTCGCCAGGCTTCTGCCAGTTCACGTGCAGCACGTGTTTTTAGGCCATCATCAAATGCCCCGAGAGAGTGCTTTCGACTAACCCACTGGCCGGAGCCAACCTGAGTGCTGTATCTCAAGTGCCACAATCGTTTGCCACTCAGCGTCACGCGCAAAACCAGACCTGTCACAGCAGAATCGTGGATGTAGACATCTTTCTGCTCAGCGCGCATTTTCTGGATGGTTTTATCTGACGAATCGGCACTCCGAGGAAGGAGTTCCTTGTTTTTTACTGCCATGTCATATCTCCGTTATAGCTGGTTTTTAAAGAATCCTGGGTACATGTCGGGTACAGGTTTTGGCGTGGGTACTTGCTGGGTACCGATGAAAAAGCCTGAAACCACCTGAACCTTTCCAACACAGAAAATTCTACAAAAAACCAATAAAAACATATAGTTAATAAGCTAAAACGGAAACGAAATGAAACTGAATGAACCGAAATGAAACACTACACGAACTCAATGGGGTGCAAGGGGTCGTAGGTTCAAATCCTACCGTCCCGACCATATTTTTCAATTGAGGCAGGCACTTACGAGTGATCTGCCTTTTTTGTTTTTGGGCCATCCAAAAAAAACCCAATATAAATCCAAAACCCCTACTTTGCAGAAACCTCGATCCCGCGGCCAAGCTCATCGACGCTGCCGTCCGCCAAACCTAAATCGGGCTTGCCATAGATGCCTTCCTGAAGCACTATCGTCTTTTTCCTGAACCAACATGCAAAACGAACCGGTTCTTTTTTATTGCGCATCAAACTAACGTAAACTGCATTTTATAGATTATAGGTGTTAGCGGGAGAGACTGTGTCGCAAATCTGTGTGACCGGCGCCGAAGGAGCAACTGCCCCGGAAACTCTCAGGCAAAAGGGACCGTTAACACGACAACTTTCCGAAGAGCTGCTGATGACTGCGTCACTCGGCACACCGAAGGAGCAAGCGGCCAGTTTCACTGAAACGGCTCGTGAATCTCTCAGGTCCAGAGACGGAAGGGGTGCTTCTACCATTTTGTGTAGATAGCTAACCTTGGGCGTTCTTTGGAGATTGTTATGCAGCATATTGCAGTTATTGGCGGTGGCATCACCGGTATCACTACCGCTTACTCTCTGGCCAAGCGCGGCTTCGACGTTACCGTCTACGAAAAGCATCGTTATGCGGCTATGGAAACCTCTTTCGCAAACGGCGGCCAGCTGTCGGCATCCAATGCCGAAGTCTGGAACAACTGGCAGACCGTGATCAAAGGCATGAAATGGATGTTCCACAGCGATGCCCCGCTGCTGGTTAACCCCAAGCCCTCCTGGCACAAAATGAGCTGGTTTGCCGAGTTTATCGCGGCCATTCCCCAGTACGAGAAAAATACCACCGAAACCACCCGCATGGCGATCGCTGCTCGTGAGCATCTGTTTTCATGGGCAAAAGAAGAAGGTATCGATTTCGATTTGAAGGAACAGGGCATTCTGCACATCTATCGCGACAAGGCCGGTTTTGACCACGCGGCAAACGTCTCGAAATTGCTGGCGGCAGGAGGCCTGGAGCGTAGGGCAGTCACCCCCGATGAAATGAAAGCCATCGAACCCACCCTGGCTGGCACCTACTACGGTGGCTTTTTCACCGAAAGCGACTCCACCGGTGATATTCACAAGTTCACTAGCGGCCTGGCCGATGCCATCCAGCGCCGCGGCGTCAAAACCTGTTACGGCCACACGGTTACCGAACTGAGTGCGGATCAATCCCATGCCTGGGTAACGTCTTTTGATGGCGAACAACAGATTCGTAATACCTTCGACGGTGTCGTGGTTTGCGCCGGCGTCGGCAGCAAGGAACTGGCTGCGAAGCTGGGCGACCGCGTTAACATTTATCCAGTGAAGGGCTATTCAATCACGGTTGAACTGGACGACGAAGCTTCCCGGCAAGCAGCGCCGACTGTCAGCCTGCTAGACGATGCCACCAAGCTTGTCACCAGCCGGCTGGGTGATGATCGTTTCCGCATTGCGGGTACCGCGGAATTCAACGGCTACAATCGCAATATCCGGGATGACCGCATTCGCCCGCTGACCCGCTGGGTGGAGCAATGCTTCCCCGGGGTCAGCACACGGAAAGTGATTCCATGGGCGGGCCTTCGCCCTATGCTTCCCACCATGATGCCGCGAGTGGGCCCTGGGCGCCTGCCGACCGTGTTCTACAATACTGGTCATGGTCATCTGGGATGGACCCTGTCAGCCATTACCGCCGAGATGCTCGCTGAAGCCGTTGAAACGGCATCTGCCTCCCACAAACGCTGAAACAGGTTCACCCAGGCGGTTTCCAGTCTTGCTCTGAAGCTAGCTGGAGGATAACCGCCTCATCCAGATCACGCCGACACAGAGCACTTTTATAAAAGAACATAAAAGTGCGAGCTCCGCCTGCCGAGTCGACAGGCGGAGCATTAACTCCCCGCAAAAGTACTGTCAATACAAGAGTTGCCCTATTCTCGCCTCTCTATAATGGTATGTTATGACATATTTATTATTACCTAGAAGCAGCGGGAACTCATGAAAAATACCAGCAAAAAACGACTTGGGCCGACTCAATGGCAACACCTGGCCGATCCGTTTCCAACCTGGGAGGCCGAGGCATGACCGTAAAGGCATCACAAAATGTATCGCGGACGCGCCAGGCTGTTTTTGGGCGTTCGCCTGATACCCTTGCAGAAATCTACCAAGACGATGTCAACATGGCTGTTTGGCGGCGCTCCTTAGGCTCGGAGTTAATTTCCGAAGCTCAGGCCCGAAGTTCCATGTTGACCGAGTACCTTGCCGCCTGATTACCACATATCTGGGCACAGGCACCGGCTGGCTCCCCCATCAAAGTGTCAATCGCAGCAAACTTGGCGCGGGCATGGTTCACCGGTCACCTCCTATGAATCCCGACGAGCGTCGATTACTGCTGTCCTTTGATTTTCTTTCGCCAGCTAATCCGTGATTGCCCTTTCGTTGGCACGACCAATGCCAACGAAAGGCTCCATGTACCAGGCATTGAAACATTCATTGCCATTTTGAACGCATCAGTGCCGGAAAAAGCCAGAACACTGACTCTAGTTATTCACCCGAAACACCAAATTCGCCGTCACCGGCACAGCTGTAACAATGGATGACAAACCGGCTATTTCACGAAGTGCTTCTATACCGCCAGCCAAACCAAAATCCTCGGCTTTTACCAGTAACGGTTGTTCCGTGCTTACAGCAATACCGCCGCTGGCGAGTTTGACGACTTGCATACGGGTGTCGTAATCCATGCTTTTTCCATGCAGCGACAATGTCAGTTTGACGTCTTTGTTGGCGACGGCGCCTTCCTGCATTTGCTCAAACCCGGCAACATCTACCATGGCCGTAATCTTGGCCATGGGCGTGTTTTTGGTATCGAACAGCATTTCCTTCATTCGTTCGTTGCGGATGGAAATCTTTGTATCAACACTTGCGAGGTGCACGTCAACAGTCACCTTACCGCTATCAGCTACCTTACCCTCCAACTCTGCAAAGCGATGAGTTTCCGCAGTGGTCCCGTTTTTAATCGACACGAAATGCAGTGAAGACTGATCAGGGTCAAGAGCCCAATCGGCTGCCACGTTCAGCGACATGAAACTGAATCCGGCCGCTAACAGAATAGGTAATGCGCTTTTTTTCAACATGATTTCATCCTCGTTGCTAGTCACTAGCACTCTAGTCCAGATTCTTTGAACCTGCCTATTTACCGGTCACCCCACCCTGCCCCAGCACCTGCAATGCAATGCTTGCGTGCTGCGAGCGGGCATCCTGAATATCCAGCGTCCAGAATCCGGCGGATGGAAAGCGCAGCGTATCCCGTGGTGACTCCAGCGTAACCAGTTGTTGCCCGTTCAACACCACACTCACCGGGTACTCGGCCCCGGTCAATTGCGGGCGTATGGCGTCTCGCCCCGGCGGAAAAGCCAGCTCCAGGCCGTCGCCGGGAAACACCACTTTCATACTCTGCTGGCGTAAGGCATCGGGTTTTATAGCCGGGCCAGAGGCCAGTGATAAAGGTGGCCGCTCAGGGCCCAGGGAATCCAGTATGGCCAGCGCAATAGGAGCGGCAGTTTGCAGGCCGGTATGACTGGGCAGTTCGGCGTTATCAGGGCTGCCAACCCACACGGCAATAACATGATCACGAGTGTACACCACCGACAAGGCATCGCTGCCGCGAGGACCCGTGCCGGTTTTCAGGGCAAAATTATTCAGGGTAGACGTACGTGCGCGATTTTGCGGTAACGCCACCCGCCGCAAATAATAGGTGGTGCGAGCCGCACTACGCTCGTTCATTGGTCGCGTTATGGCTTCGGCGTTTTTTAACCAGTGCACGTTTGTGCTGCGCTGGCCCTGTGCCAATCCGGTGTACAAACCCGCCAGATCTTGCAAGGTAAGACCAATACCGCCGACAGCAATAGGCAGACCAATATCGCCATACAGAATCGCACCCCGGGCGCGCAGTTCAGATTCAAATACCGCCGGTGACAACCGCTGCAGGGCCTCTACCGCCGCGCGGTTATGGGAGCGAGTGAGGGCGTCGCCAAACGTCTGCTGGCCCTTTTCGCTGTGGTCAAAGTTGTCCGGGGTGTAGCCGCCAAAGTCGGTGTGCTGATCGGTGTAGATTTCTTCAAAGCGCAGCACACCGGCGGTTTCGGCGTAGGCATAAATCAGCGGTTTCAACGCAGACCCCGGCGAGCGGGCCTGAACACTGAAATCGAAGGCGCCGTTGTTACGGACGTTAAAATAGTCCTGCGAACCCAGGTGCGCAACCATTGCGCCGCTGGTGTCCAGCACCAGCGCTGAAAGATTGACGCCCTGGGGCAAGGCCCAGTTCGCACTCATGGCGTTCAGATTCCGCTGGATGTCGCGGTTCAGAGTGGTGGCATTTAAGCCAGACAGGCCCCGGGCCATGGCCCGGTCTGCCAGGTGATGGTTTAACTGGGCAAAACTCACGGGCCTGGCCGGCAATGGGCTTAGCGTGGCATCGGTGTATTCGGCAAGGGTCAACAGGCCGCTTTCAAAGCCTTTGCGCAAAACCCGGTCCCGAGCCGCACGGGCTAATTTTGGAAAGCGATCCGGCCGATGTTTCGCCGGGCGCTGGGGCAGCGCTACCAGCAACGCGGCTTCAGCGTGGGTCAGCACCACCGGCGATTTGTTGAACCAATAGCGGCTGGCCATTTCGATGCCTTCCACGTTTGCGCCAAAAGGGGCAAGCGTGAGATAGGCGTCAAGAATTTCCTGCTTTGAATAATGAGCTTCCAGCCACAAAGCACCCATTGCCTGGCGGATCTTGCCCGCCAGCGTGCGGCTGTGGGGCCGCAACAACCGGCTAACCTGCATCGAAATAGTCGACGCACCGGATACCACCCTGCCATGACTCACGTTGTTGATCGTCGCCCGCACAATGGCCAGTGGGTCTACCCCCGGATGCTGGTAAAAGCGCCGATCTTCGTAGGCCAGCAGAAGATTGATATAGGCCTGGCTCACATCCCCCTGGGGCTGCAAGCGGTAACTGTCGCCCAGCAGGCGCACATGCAACCATTCACCTTGACGGTCCGCCAGCACCAGACTTTGCAGATGCAGGCGTTTCATTGGCAGCGCAGCCCACTGCACCAGCGGCTGAACCAACAGACCTGCAACAATAAATGTCGCGGCAAACAGCTCCAACCAGCGGCCTTTTGCGGCGCCTCTGTTTGGGTTTCTGTGAAAACCCGTTTTGAGCCCAGACTCAAAACGGCTGTCAAAACTAGTTCGCCTTAACATGGATGCGAACGCCCTCGGTGGACGCATTCAATGACGGATTCAGCATATTTTCCATGTAAGCCGCTGGCATACGGTAGTTTCCCGGGGTCACTGCACGCCACACCGACACGGATTCCAGTCGGTCGTTTTTACCAAACCGATAGCGCGGTGTAATCACCTGGGTGAAGCGGTCGTCCAGGTACAGCGAGTGGGCGGGATCTTTTGGTTGCCAGCCAATCCCCAGCAGTTCAAACAGGGTTTCTACGCTGATGCCACCCAGGTTCGGGTTTTCAACTTCGAGCCCACCAGCGGCCTTTTGCTCGATCAGCCATTCACCATCGGCTCGCTCGCGGGTGATTTTTCCGCTGAGGGTACTTATCAGCAACTCACCCTGTTGCAGCTCGATTGCACCATCCGCAATGCTGGCCTCTCGAACGCTCATATCGGTACCAACAATGGCAAAACCCTGGGTCAGGCTGACACTGTCAGGCTTCGCCTCGATGTTCTTCTGCAACAGTTTTGCAATGGATGGGGGCAGATTTTCAAGGGCATTCTCGTCAACACCCCGTTCGGCGCGGTTACCCGTTGCCACCAGCGTAAGGTGCAGTGTTTCATTGGAGTGGTTGGTCACGGCCAGGCCTTTGTTCTCTTCGCCCAAATTCAGCTCGTTGGCCGAAGGGTTCAAAGACCAGGCGCCATCTTCCGGCATTGCGCTGGCGTAGGAAGCTTCTGTCGCCAGGTAAGCCCAAGCTTTTTCCTGGGTGTTCAGCCACGGGTCGCCGTTAACCGCTGTCGTCATCAAGGCCAGCGCACTTTCCGCCTTGTCAGATTTAGCTTCCGCGCTGTAACGGGCCAGCGCAGCTCTGTGGCGAACCGGCGTAGCGTAGGTGGAATAGCGGTAGCTTTCGCTATCTACCCGAGCGGCGATCGCAAACGCTTGCTCGGCTCTGGGTTTGTCGCCTAGCAGGCTGAATGCCATGGCCAGTTGAGACGCGCTGGTCATGGTCAGCCCTTCAGTCTGGCTTAACAAATAGCGCATTTCGCCCACATCCGCGTTGCCCTGGCGAGCGCCTAGCAGCAGTGCGTAAATCTTTACTTCGGCGTTATTGGAGCGCATCAACCGCGAAAGATTGGGCGCCATATCCGCCAGCATTTGCTGGCGCAGGCGATCAAGACTGCGGGCTTCTTCGGCCTCAAACACGCCTTCAGGCAACGGATGCAGCAGAAATTCATAGGCGTACAAGCTTAACCATTCTTGCGAATCGCCACCGTCACTCCACATACTGAACATTCCTGAGGAGCTTTGCAGATCGGCTATTCGGCGGTAGCTTTTGCCCAGGCGTTGCCGCGCTTCGGTGAAATTGCCTCGCTCGGCCAAGGTCTGATCCATCACAATCAGTGGAAACGCCCGGGACACGGTTTGTTCCAGGCAGCCGTATGGGTAACGCGACAAGCCCGCCGCCAAAGCGGTGCGGTCCGGCAACGGGAAGCGGCTGACCGACAGGCTGGCGCGGCCTTCATCCAGTGCTGTCAACAAATCCAGTGGCACCTCGGTTGTGGCGCCAGGCGTTACTTCCCGGGTTTCAGTTAGAGTAATCAAAGAGCCGCCAGGGCGCGCTAATAAGGGCCACTGGTACGTTTGTTCATGACCATCTGCCAGTACGACGCGCAGGCCAATACTGCCCTGCCCGTTGGCGGTCACTTTTACCGGTACGGATACTTCATGGGTTTGGCCAGATGCGCCCCACTCCACGCTTGTGCGGGATTGCTCTAATTCGAACGGACCCGTCACCGACCACTCCAAGGCGGCCGTTTGCGCCTCGCCTTCGGTCAGCGTCAGCGCGGCTCCGGCCTGAAAACGATCACCCCGGGTAACGGTGCGCGGCACCGATGAGTTAACCGCAACCCGCTCGCGCACAGTCAGTTCGTCGCTGAACTGTATGGAGCGCTGGCCATCCGAACCGGTGACATCAAGGCGAAGGCGGCCGTTAATCTGGCCAATATCCAGCGTAATCTCGGCTTTGCCATTACGCACCGTCACCAGGTCGGTTTGCAGTGCAATGGTCTCGAAGAAGGTTTTGCGGCTGGGCTGTTCGGCGGCGGCTTCGTCGCCACCCACCACCAGATTGGTACCGCCAATATCATCACTCAGGCGCGACACCAAACCATAAGGGTCGAACAGGCCGGCACTTAAGCTTCGCTTACGCGTGAACCAGTCAAACGCAGTGGCCTGGGGGTGACCGGTCAGGTTCAAAATACCAAGATCCACCGCTGACACCACCAAACTGGCGCCGTCGGTCGCCTCCGGCACATTCACCGTCAGGCTTACGGTCTGGTTCGGGCGGACAAACTCGGGCAAATTCATAGACGCCTGGCGGCTGAAGCGCGCGGGTTCTATGGACAGATGGGCTACGCCCACCGCACGGGCGGCGCCGGCCGAGCCTGAAGGCGCCTGGCGATAGGCTTTCACCAGCACATAAGCCTGGCTGGCAGTGGCCGGAGCTTTTACATTCACGCTGGCTTTGCGGTCATTCAATACAAGCTGATGAACGCTGATAACGCTATCGGTCACCAGCATAACTTCCGCAGTGCCGTTAAACGGTGCGTTTATCGATACGGTGATCGTATCCCCAGCATCCGGTTGCGGTTCAGACAGCGCCACGTCCAGCACATCAGGCACCGCTGCACTGGCACCCGACGTACTCCACCAGCCTACTTGCAGGCGGATCTGGGTGGGCTGTCCGGCTTCCGGCAACAGCTCCAGCTTGTAACGGCCGTTGCTCAAAGCCGGCAAAGTCAGTATGGCCTGGCCGCGATTGCTGGCTGCGTTCACTTCCACCGTGCCGCTGGCGCGAACGCCCTGCTCGTAATACTCGATGCGGTAATCCCAGCCTTCGCCACTGCGGGTCCAGTAATAGTCCCACTCTTCCTGAATCAGCCGCCAGCGCACGGTTTCCGAGTTAGCTTGGCCGTTGCGGGCATTCACACTGGTCAGCAAAAATTCGGGGCTACTGCCGCTGCCATACCCACTCTGGGCGGCGGCCGGCTTTACCCCGATCCAGCTGGGTTGGGTGGCCACAAGCACCGATTCTTTCTGGCGAGTTACCCTGCCAGATACTTCTTCCAACTCTACTGCAACCGTAACGCGCTGGGGCAGTTCGCTGTTGGCGATAGACTCAAACGCGCTGGCGCTGAATTCGAAATTCGCCAGGCCCGCCCCCGAGGTCTGCAGGGTTTGCGAGCTCAGCAGAGCTTGCTGCTGATGATTATCGTCCAGCCCACCAAATTCAAAACCGTCGAATGCGTCGAAGGGCTCGCGGGTAGGGTTGGCTCGCAGCTGAGCGGAAATTGGCCGGCCAGCACCCGGCGCACCAAACAGGAATAGGCTTTCGGTTGAAAAGGCCAGTGCCTGATCCATCGCAGCGAACTCCGGCAGCCCGATAATATTCACCTCCATGGTTTCCGGCACGAAATCTTCCACCTGAAAATGGGTACTGGCCAGTTGGGTGTCGCCCAGCAGCAATTGCGCGCGATATCGACCTTTATGGGCCGTGGCACCCAGAGCTATTTCGGTGCTGAGCAGCCCGTTGCTGTCGCTGGTGACAGGCTGGCTGGTCAGCACTTTGGCGTCAGGGCGTATAATTTTCAGGGTGAAGTTCTGCCCAGCCATGGGCGCCAGGTCATTGGCCCTGGCAATGGCGCTGAAATACACCTTTTCACCACCGCGATACACGCCGCGCTCAGTGCGTAAATAGCCATCGCCCAACACCGCGGTATCGGCACCGTCCACTGGTAGCTGCGCCAGCGACAACGGCGCTTCATTGAGGGACAGATAACTCAGGGCGCGATTGTTTTCGTTGATCAACAAGGCGGGTGCCGAACCGTTCTGCCCGCGCATCAGCGCGCTGGGAATGCGGGCATAGCCATCGGCACGAATCACGAAGTTGCCCAGGGATTCGGAGTTTTTAGCGAGCAGTTCGATGCTGCCGCGGGCAATCAGTTCGCCACTGTCAAAATCCCGCATGGACACCAGAGTTTCGCTATCGGCCACCAGCGCAGAAAGCGCGTAGCGGGAATGCACCACCACCACCTGCTGATCGTCGTAGCGGCGGTAAAGAGTGAACTCACAGTCTGCATCACTGCAGGGCGATACCCGGGCCAAATACGCAGAACCGGCGGGCAGGTCGGCTTTGCTCAAATCGATATTCAGACTGGCTTCGCCATAAACATTCGGTTGCAGCGTAAGCACCTGCTGGTGCAACAGCTTGCTTTCGTTATTATCGAAATAACCTTTTTCGCTAAGCTGCTCCGATTCCAGCAAGCGACGGGCAACCGCCGGCAATAGGGCCTGCACCGTAACCTGAACCCGCTGATGGCCTACCGCCCGTACCTGTAACGACGGTGCACGCCCGGCGGGCACTAACACCACTCCGCTGCCATTGGTAATGGTCAGGCTATTTTTCAGTTTGGGCGTGGTTGCCTTTAAAATTTGCGCCTGTGCCAGCGAGCCCGTGCTTAATGACAGCCCTTTGCGGAACCTGATGGTGTAGTCCGTCACTGGCTCAAGGCCGGTGATCAGCAGTTGCTTGTCGCGGGTGAGCACGCCGAAGGGCACAGAAGAGCCACTTTGGGCGTCTTCAACCTGAATGAAAGGCCGCAGGTCAGCGCCCAAATCGAGTTGCGTCAGCAGCGGAAAGCGGATTTCGGCGCGGCCACGAGACTGAGCGTACTCATCCACAATCGGCTTGCCCACCAGCTTTTTGTGCGCTGACGAAAACTGCATTGTGTCTTCACAGCCTGGATCAGAGCAAGGGACTTGCTGGTCTTGGGCTGACAAAGGCGCGGCCGAACACAGGAAAAGCACAACCAAAAACCGTAAGTAACGCATAGCAAGATCCTGCTCCACCAGAGGACTAATACCTACAATGATGGACGAACACTCCGAAGCTAGCCATGGTGACCAACGTATTCGCAGAATAATTCACTTGAACGCCACATTTCGCCATATTTCACAGGCATGTGTTTACAGGCGCTTAATTTTAACCGGCATTTATTGAAAGGCATCGAAATGACGTCAGAAAAATGGATTACGATTTCATCCGCCGATAAAAACACGTTTTCCGGCTACCTCGCATTGCCACCGGTTGGAACAGGCCCAGGCCTGGTGCTGATTCAGGAAATATGGGGAGTAAACGATCACATTCGTGCGGTGGCCGAGCAGTATGCGCTGGACGGCTTTGTGGTGCTGGCACCGGATGTGTTCTGGCGCCAACAAACCAGAACCAATCTGGACTATACCGAAGCAGACACCGCCGAAGCGTTTGAGCTGATGAAAGGCACCGACTTCACCCAGGCGGCAGAAGACGTTGTGACCGCCATTGAACATCTACGGGGATTATCGCAAGTGTCTGGCAAGGTGGGCGTGCTTGGTTTTTGCATGGGCGGCCAACTGGCCTATCGGGCTGCCGCCAGCGGCAAGCCAGACGCTGCTGTTAGCTATTACGGCGGCGGGATTCAAAACCATCTGGACTTGGCCGGGCAGATAAGCCAACCCATATTATTCCATTACGCCGGGCTGGACGGATTGATACCAACCAGCGCCGTCGATCAGGTGCGCAAGGCTTTTGACGGCCAGCAACACGCCAGCATTCACAACTACGAGGAAGTGGATCACGGCTTCAACTGCCGGGGGCGGCCGGCTTACAACCAGCGTGCGGCGGCGTTGGCCCGCGGCCGCACGCTGGTGTTTCTGGATCAGCACCTGGCGGGCTGAGCTGAGCTGAGCTGGGTTGAACTGAACTGAACTGAACTGAACTGAACTGAACTGAACTGAACTGAACTGAAACTAGCCTGGCTGCAAACTGTTGAGAATGGCACCAATGAATTCGTCCATCATCGGGCGATTGCTGGTCACGCTTTCACTAACCGCATCTTGCTGGTCGTCCAGCATTCTTTGCACCAGATCATTTAATGTCGTGACATCAATGCCCTTATTGATGCCACCCTGCCCCAGCTCGCGAACATTCTGAGCCAACCCGGCCAACGGGCGCAGCTGGCTGGCCAGTGACGGTTGGCCAGATGTTGACTCATAGGCCGTGGTTGATACCGTGCGGCTGGAAGACAAGTTCAAGCTGAAACTGGCCAGTTCTTCGCCGCCCAGGTTCAGGCCCCGTGAGGACTCAAACGCGCCCTGAACATCGCCGCGGAAAAACTGCCCGGCAACGCCCTGCGCCTGCTCCAGCAGGCCGGCAATGGCTTCGCGTTCGCCACTGTCAAGATCACCTTCCACACTGAACGAGTAGCGCCCGGCAGAAGCGCTGACTGCGGTCAATGAATTGGACTCACCAATCTCGCTGTTCGCTGAACGGCTTTGAACGGCCGAATACCGGCTTTCCTCCATCAGAATAGACACTTTATCGCCATCGGCAGTGGTCACCTCAAAACGGAAGGCGCCGCGGGAGGCGGATTCAACCTGAACACCGCTGCGGCTAACAGACGCCGCGCCATCGGCAGCCGCTGTTTGACCTAAAAAGCGCTCGGCGAGTTTGTCCAAGCCGCTCTGGATACGATTGAAGCCGTCGTCAATGTCGCTGGCCAGCTTCGGATTCATCAACCCCAGCGCCTCAATTTGCTCACGGGCTTCGCCGTAGCCTTTTTCAATACCGGAACGGGCCTGTTCCATCAGGTTGGCCAGGCGCTCAGAGTCGGCTCCGGCCGCCGCTTCCTGCTCTAGCCGCAGCTGAATAAAACCCAGTACCGTGCCCGCAACATCGGAGGCAGACGGCGGTTGAAAACCTCCGCCAAAACTGCGTACTGCATCAGCGCCGGGCCCTTCAAGCTTGCCCAGGCTTTGCTCCATCTGCTGCTGCAGGCGCGAGCGCAATACATTGATGGCATCTTCTGGTGTGCGAATAACCTGACGCTGGGACTTGCTGGCGGATTCTGTGGCTTTCGCGCTGTCACCGGCCTGGCCGGGCAGGTCAATGCGTTGCGCCTGCGACTCGTTGGCGACCCGTGATTGAGACGGCGACTGTGATGATGCCGGCGACAGTGAACCGTATAAAGGAGAAACCATGGCAACAAACCTCGTTCAAGCGTTTGGGCTGCAGTTAACAGTCAGCCAAATCAGTTAAAACGGGTATCGGCGCGCGGCGCTCAAACTTTAACCGGTTTATTTTTTTACCCAGCGGCCATCTATTTCGATGTATTGCCCGGCCGGAGTTTTCTCAACCGCTTTCTGACCGGCTACAGCTTCCACTTTCGACACTGCAATGCCGTTCTTCTGGGCAATGCCTGTGTACGCTTCACGACGGGCGTCATTGATGGCCTCTGCAATATCACGGGCACGGGCGTCAGACGTCACCGGAGCCAGGTAACCCGACGGCGTTTCACCCAACAAACCCTGGCTTTTTGCAGAATCCAGAGCATTTTTGGCTTCATCGAGGCTCATGCCAAACGCCGGAATACTCAGGCTCAGCGTTAGCAGCAAGGCAGCGACGCGCTGGTAAATAGTCATATTCAACTCCTTGATTATCAGGTGCGTACACTCTTGATTTTTTGATACGTGCGCCCGTTATCGTCGGGTGCTTGTAACAGGATTGTGAACTCAGAACAGGCCTTTTTCACTGAACAGTTCGTCCACATCTTTATCAACCTTGACGTAGATTTCGTGCTGAATTTTTACGTTCAGATTAACCGTAATCGGCTCCTGCGGCGCCTGAACCCGCACCGTAGGCGTGCAGCCAGCCATCACCGCAGCCAGCAAAAAGCCCGCAAGCAGCGCCGTTAGCGGGCGAAAAACATTCAAACCAACGTACGTCATAATTGTGTGCTCCTTTTATTACCGATTACTGTATCAGGTCTTCTGCGGGTTCGCGCTCGCGTTGTTTGAGCAGCTTTTTCACCCGTTCGGCCACCGCATCCGTTACCCGGCCGCTGAGTTGCAAACTGGTCAGCAAAGCGGGAATATTTTCTTCAAGATTAATATTCAACACCACAGCACGGCCATCACCCACCTCCGGGCTGTTGCCTTGCAAATGCAGCCCCAGCATCAAGGTGCCGTTTTCATCGTAATCAATGTCGCTGCTGAGAGCCGAATAACGAAAGTTCTCCAGGGCTTTCGATACCAAATCCATGGTTTCGTTTTTTTGCCCCAGGGCGCGCAGCCGTTCTGCACTCAGTTGCAGCTGGCCGCCCGGCTCCAACGCACCCACGCGGCCACGTTTCACCCGCACACCTGTCGCTGGGTCTACCAGCAGCGGAATGGTCCCGCTAAGCATGCCGGTGCCGGCCAGGCCTTCTGCCGGGTACACCCGTAACAGCTGCGCCAGATTTAAACTGTCCAGTTCCAGCGGCACAGTGACCGGTACTGAGGCAAAATCCCAACGGCCCGCCGCAATGCTCAACTGCCCACCCAAGGCACCGGCATTAGCCTGGCTTAAAGTAAGCTGCCCCGCCATTGGCTGTTGTGTTGACGCACGGTAACCCCCGGCCAGGACGATGGGCCCTAATGGAACGCCAGGGTTGATCTCGTCCAGGGTCAACTGTGATGTGGACACCTGAAACTGATCAGACTTCAACGTGGCGTCAACGGTGCCAGTCATGTTGCGCCATGCGGTGCGATCCCAGGTACCACCAACATCCAGAAACACCAGTTTGCCATCCACATCCAACGGTTGTCCTGGCGGCAGCTTTACGTTCACATTGGCACTGATGGTGCCGCCGCTGGCGTCTAGCAGTTCCGGCCAGGCCACAAACACCCGGCCAAGGCCGTTCATTTCCCGTTTGCCACTGACACGCATTTCCCCGTTAAGGCCAATCGCCTGTGCGGCCGCGCTGCCATAAGGAGCTTTAAGATTGATATTGGCAGAGGTGCCGCTCTTGGCTTTGACTATTCCCGACAATTGAAGCCCATTCATATCGGCGTTCGTTTTGCCGTTGAATTGCCAGCCTTGAGTCAGCAACTGCGGGTGTTTGATCTGCCTGACGCTTACGTCCATGGGCCCACTGAATGCGAGGTTCTCCAGCGTCGCCGTGGCTGAGTTGAAACCGGCCTTCAGGTTATTGCCAACCAGTGCCAATTGCGGATTTTGTAGCTCAAACGCCTCGGCATCATCACCGCCCAGCGATTTAACCTGAGTGGCGGAAACCCGGGACGATTGGGCGAAGGTCAGATTCGCCTCTGTCGATGTCAGTTCACCGCTCATCAACAGAGCCAGTTCCGGCTTATCAATACGCCACTGGCCAACGTCCAGCCGGGCCAGGTTTGCGGTAAGCCGGGTTTGGGCCAGCTGAATCTGCCAGGGCGCCGACGTGGAAATTTCCAGATGAGCGTCAACATTAATATTCGCCCCGCCTCGGCTGCGCAGGGCAACCTGCAATGGAAGATGCGCATTTTCCAGGTTTTCGTTTGCACCCGTTTCAGGTGCGCCGGGCTGCGACGATGCGGCTTCAGGTAAAGCAGAAGCCGGGCGCACAGACAGCTCGATCTGTTGCGGGCGAAACTGCGCAGGCAGTGCTGAGGCCCACTGCCCCGGCTGCGTTACTACCAGG
Source organism: Marinobacter sp. (assembly GCA_036960525.1). Taxonomy (GTDB): domain Bacteria; phylum Pseudomonadota; class Gammaproteobacteria; order Pseudomonadales; family Oleiphilaceae; genus Marinobacter. The sequence goes on along the minus strand of JBALXR010000003.1, from coordinate 9,629 downwards.
TCAGCGCTTAGGGTTTGTGGTTGCCAGTTACCCTCGTTGAGCGCCAACGCCAGCGCCAGATTTCCCTTTATACTGCCCAGGCGTGGCACCGGCCAGGGCTGTGGCACCCGAGCCTGCGCATTTACCATGCCTGTTGCCTTCGCAAAAAAACTCTGGCGAGGCCCCTGCAAGTCCCAACGGACGTTCACCGAGCCCTGCTCTGGCTGGGCAAAGCTCGCCTCCCGGGGCAGCTCAGCCCAGCTCTGTACCCAGGCGATCAGCCACTCAGCGTTGGGCAGTTCCGGCACAGAAAGGGAGCCTTGCCAGTGCACGTCCGGGCTCGACACAAGCGATTGGTAGCGAGTTTCCAGCGTCAGGTTGCGCGTATTGTCGATGTCGACAGTGGCCGACAGCTGCAGTCCCTGGCCAGCAGGTGCAGCATTGATTGACGACAGCTCGGCCACAAAATCGACCCGGTGCCCTTGGTGCTCTAACGACAGACTCGCGTTTATAGGTAGCCCATTTTCAGTTTCTTGCGCGCTTTGCTGAATGTCCACAGCCCCTTGCAGCAAGCAGCGGCCGCTGGCGCAAGGAAGGGTAGCCTGAAATTGCTGGACACGAATGCGCGAGGGCAGCCAAGGGGAAAGTGGCGGCGGCATTTGTTCAAGTAAGGAAAAAGCGGGTTTGGCAGAGGGGGGGGCACCCGCTAACTCGGGCTTGGCAGCAACAATATCGAGTTCTAATTGCCGGGCGTTCAGGGTATGCAGTTGCGGCAGCCAGTGTCGCCACTGCCACTTACTGCCATCATCCCAGCGCCAGCCCAGGGTGATATCGCGGGCGTCTATTATAAGACGGCGTTCAGGGCCTTGCTGAACAGCCCTCAATTCAGCGACCGAAACGCCGTGCAAACCCAGCCGGGTGCCCTGCCAATGAACATATTCGATGTTGTTCTGTTCCAGCATTACCTGCCAGCGCTGCTTCACCCAGAAAGAGCCGGCCACAAGCACCAGTAGCAAAATCAACAGCCCAATAATCACCCGCGAACGGGTTTTGTGTTTGCGCCCAGCGTTCATGCAGAGCCTTTCCCCTGTTTATTCTTCACAATATATCGATGCGCCCCCGCGCAAGGCGCACCCGATTTTTACGCTCCAGCTCTTTTAACAGGCGGCTAACCACCTCCCGCGCAGTGCCCAGTTCAATGGCCAGATCTTGATGGGTTATTAACAATGGGCTGCGGTCAGCCCGCGCCTGCAGCCACTCGTCCAGGCGCCGATGTCGTTCGCGCCCATGCGGTAAAGCACAATGCTGTTGCCGGAAGCGCCTGTCATCTGCACTTTCACCACGCCACTGAGCACCAGTGGCAAACCTTGGCAACGCTCGCCGGGATTGAACAGAACTTGGCCGGACGGGAATGTCATCACTTGGGTCTGCTCTACAAACTGCTGCCTTAGCTGGGGCGCCAAAGTGTGCAGAATACTGTGTTGCGACATAAATTCGTCCTGGGTTTTGAGCGTTCCTCGTAATGCGGGCTTAAAAAAACAGCTCGGTAGAAGCGTTTTGAGCATCGATCTGTATTGCCGAACACTGCCTTTTTCGCGCCTGAAAACCATCTTCCTTACAATAACCCGCATCGGACAAGCAATGCTTTACCCGGATCACTTAAAAAGACGCCGCACTGAAGCACAATTAGGTGCTGCCTGCGAAAATCACTCAAGGTTTAATGTCGTCGTTTTTGACCACTTTGTCTTCTTTTCCTGCCCCCTGCTTCGGTTTTTTCGCCTGTTCATGTCAAATTTCCCAGTAATTCCTACGCTATCTTATTAGTTGAGATAACCTTATCAACATGTGGTAAAAGTGGTTTCACTGGGCGAATATCCGCCCAGTGAAACCACTCACTCTATTAGCCCGATTAACCATGACCAGCGAAAACAATCAGCCTAAAGCCCGACCCTTCACTTCCAGCACAACCTTGGCGAAAGCCTCTCTGCTTTTGCGCATAGTTGCGAAAATCTTCCCAACTGGAGGTACCTTGTCCCGCATTGCCCGGGAAGTGGGAATGAACACGGCCACAGCGCATCGTCTGCTGACGGCGCTGGCTCATGAAGGGTTACTCACCTTTGACCCTTACGCCAAGACCTATCATATCGGTTTTGAATTGCTGCAGATTGCCGAGTCAGCGCAGGCGGTGGCACCGGATCTAAAGTTGCGTCACCGCCTGCGACCGATGCTGGCCAGCATTGCGCGGCGCACCGAAGAATCCACCTACCTTTCCATACTTGCCAATCGTGATTCCGTATGCATTGATCTGGCCGAGGGAACATATCCCATCAGCGCTAATACTCTGGTGGCGGGCGCGCGCCGGCCTCTTGGCGTAGGTGCTGGCGCAATGGCGCTGCTGGCCACTTTACCTCTGAAGGAAGGCAACCAGATGGTGATAAAAAACCAGGAACGCTATGAGCGCTACTCCGGTATTACCCCGGCCGAGGTCGGGCAAGGCCTGAGCGAGTGCCGCCGATTGGGCTTTGCATTCAACAACGGGCGTATCGTGCCGGAAGTCGCGGCGCTTGGAGTGGCTTTCAGAGTTCCGGATAGCGAGCATCGTGTCGCGATCAGTGTTGCGTCCGTTGTGTCTCGTATGCACGCCGAGCGCCGGCAACTCGTTATCGAAGTCATTCGAGATGAGATTCGTCAGTGGATCTCGCAAACGGCAGGCCCTCGAACTTTAAAAGGAAGTGGTGTTGGGAACAGTTCCCACCATTCGTTTGAGTAAGCCCTATATTCCGCTGTGCAAACTTAAAATCCGTTTCGTAGTTTTTGATTTTACCAAAATTTATATTGCTGTATAATTTAAAGTATTGTTTTATATGAATAAAATGGAATTTCTTAAATAATTATGCGTAATTTTACTTATTTTTTACAAAAAACTTTCTCAACATGCGATAAATTAATTCATCGATTTAAGAAAATCATTGACTAGAGTTAGTGCTACAGTCTATTTTCGGCTCTGCTCTGCACAGCCTGCCTCACCGTTTTTTCGCTGTGGCTTTGCATCCAATGTCGGGCTGGCAGAAAGAGTTCACAGCCATAAAACAATAATGTAGGGAACCCTCAATGATTCATTCCTTTGCTCTGCGTCGCCCGTTGCTAACAGCAACCGCCGCGACTGTGATCACCACCATGATGACCCTCGGCGCGACCGCTGTCAGCGCCGAAACCGAGCTGCCCGATACCATGACCTGGTCGTCGTATGACGTTGGATCAGCAGGTTATGCCGAAGCCTCCGCCATCGCCGATGCCTTCGGTAAAAAATACGGCACCCGTATACGCATTCAACCATCGGGTTCTGCCATTGGCCGCCTGCAACCATTGATCAGCGAACGTGCCGACTTCAGCTTTCTGGCCACCGAAACGTTTTTCGCGGCTGAAGGTATCCACGATTTCTCGACTCGCCGCTGGGGCCCGCAGGATCTTCGCGCTGTTGCGGGTCGACCGTCGTCGTTCGGTATTTTCACCGCCGCCGATGCCAATATTAAAACCCTGAAAGACCTGAAAGGTAAGCGTTTTGCCTACGTTGCCGGCAACCCGTCGATCAACGTCAAGTGCGATGCATTCCTGGCCTTTGCCGGCCTGACCCGGGACGATGTGGAAGCAATCATGTTTCCCACCTACGGCAACACCATGAGCTCACTGGCCCGCAATGAAGCTGATGCTTCCTGTACCACCACCACGCCGAGCCATGTCTACGAACTGGCCGAATCGCCCCGCGGCATTCGATGGCTGGAAGTGCCGGCTGAGGACAAGGAAGGCTGGGCGCGTCTGAAAGCAGTGGCACCGTTCTTCCAGCCCTACACCGAGACGGTTGGTGCGGGCATCAGCAAAGAAAACCCGGTGGATATCCTGGCCTACCGTTACCCGGTGCTAACCGTTCGTGCGGACACTAATCCTGAGCTTGTCTATACCTTCATCAAGGCGCTGGATGAAACCTACGACATGTATAAAGACGCCACTGCGGTTATGCCTCGCTGGCGCCTGTCCGAAGCCGGCACCCCGGCTATCGATGTACCTTTCCACTCCGGCGCCATCCGTTACCTGAAAGAAAAGGGTATCTGGACCGAAGACCACCAAGCCTGGAACGATAAGCGTACCGAGCGCTTAAACGCCCTACGGGGTGCCTGGCCGAAGGCCTTGGCCGAAGCGGAAGGCAAAAGCGACGAAGAATTCGCGGCTACCTGGGAAAAGCATCGTCTGGAAACTTTGAATTCCCTGTAATTTTTAACTGAGCAAGCGCCAACCGGGAGCGGCTCCGCAGCCTTCCGGTCTGGCCCCTTTTCCCAGAGTGTCCTCTATATATGAAAGCCTCACCGGACGTCCCCACCGAACCTGCCAATACGCCTGAATCTCCTTCTAGCCGTCTCCAGGGCTTCGCCTACTGGTGTGCTATGAGTCTGGGTGCGCTGGGTTTGCTGATGGCGATTAACCAAACGTTTAACCTGAAAATTCTGGGTTTCCAGCCTCTGGGCAACGCCTACCTCTATTATCTGATCGGTGTTTTCCTTGCGGCTGCCTTCCTGTGTTTTCCGGCCTGGTCGGGAGCTCGTCATCGGGTGTCCTGGTACGACTGGCCATTGGCACTGGCTGCTCTGGGGTCCTGTGGTTACCTGGGCTACCATGGTTTGATCATGATCCAGCTGGGCTGGGATTATATGGCGCCAATCGAGGCGACTGCAGCTTCTGCAGTATTGCTGGTACTGGTCCTGGAAGGTGTTCGTCGTTGTGGTGGCTGGCCGCTGCTTGCGGTGGCGTTGCTGTTCGGCACCTACCCACTTTACGCCGGCTCCATGCCCGGCTTTCTCTGGGGCAATGAATATGGCCTGGCCGAAACCATCCGCGCTCATGTTATGGGCGTAGAGAGTATTATTGGTATTCCGATGCAGGTGGTGGCGCAGCTGGTCATTGGTTTTGTGGTGTTTGGTGCTGCGTTGACCGTCACCGGCGGTGGCGAGTTTTTCATGCGCTTTTCCACAGCCCTTATGGGCGGCAGTCGCGGCGGCCCTGCCAAAGTGTCGGTGTTGTCCAGTGGTATTCTTGGCAGCTTGTCGGGGAGCGTGATCTCCAACATCCTGACCACCGGCCCGATTACCATTCCCACCATGAAGAAGACTGGCTACCCTGCACATTACGCGGCCGCGATCGAGGCTTGCGCCTCTACCGGTGGTACTTTGATGCCGCCGATCATGGGCGCAGTGGCTTTTATCATGGCGTCGTTTCTGGGGGTACCCTACTCGGAGATCATCATTGCGGCATTCCTGCCTGCGTTGCTGTTCTACCTGGCTTTGATTTTCCAGGTTGACATCTACGCCGCCAAGCGGGGCCTCAAGGGCATGCCGGAAGCAGACATACCGAGCATGAAAGAGACCCTGAAAGACGGTTGGCCGTACCTGTTCAGCCTGGTCATGCTGATTTACATGTTGCTGTTCATGCGGCTAGAGGCCTATGCGCCTTACTACGCCACGGTGGTGCTGTTAGGCATCTCAATGTTCAAGCGCCGGCACCGGCTCAATCTCAAGCGCGCGCTGGCATTTATCCAGGATCTGACCACCAGTGTTTCAAACCTGGTGGCTATTCTGGCAGGCATTGGCCTGGTGGTGGGTGGCTTGTCCTACACGGGGGTGGCCGGAGCCTTTTCCCGCGAGTTGCTACTCTACGCCGATGGCAGCATTCCGTTGATGCTAGCGGCCGGTGCAGTGACCAGTTTTGTGTTGGGCATGGGGATGACCGTCAGTGCGTGCTACATCTTCCTCTCCATTTTGCTGGCGCCTGCGCTAGTTAATGCCGGTCTGAATCCGCTGGCGAGCCATCTGTTCATTCTGTACTGGGGCATGATGTCGTACATCACGCCGCCGGTGGCCCTGGCGGCGATTACTGCTGCCGGCGTCGCCGGTGCTAACGCCAGCAAAACCGGGCTGTATGCCATGCGGCTCGGCGGCATTCTGTTTATCCTGCCGTTCCTGTTCGTACTTAACCCGTCGCTGATTCTTCAGGGACCCCTGGGCAACATTCTGGTCTCTGTGGTGACGGCCGTAACCGCGATCTGGCTGATGGCCTCAGCTATGGAGGGATACCTTTACCGGGTGGGCATCCTGGCCTGGCGCCTGCGAATACTGGTCATGATCTCCGGTGTCGTGCTGATCTATCCCGACATTGTGACGGATGTTATTGGCTTTGGCCTGATCGGCCTGATCTACGCGTGGCACCGATGGGCGCAGCGGCCTGTATCCCTAAAATCCAGTTAACTGCAACCAATGCAATGGTGAACAATCGTGATTAACAAAATCTGTGAATCCCTGCGGGCCGCGGTTGCCGATATTAAAGACGGCAGTGTTGTGATGATCGGCGGCTTCGGTAATTCCGGTATTCCGATGCAGCTGATCGAAGCGCTTCGCCTGCACGGTGCCCGTGAACTGACCATTATTTCCAATAACGCCGGCACCGCTGAAGAAGGCATTGCGTCGTTATTGCGGGACCGTCTGGTGCGTAAGATGGTGTGTTCGTTCCCACGTTCGTCTGGCTCGATCTGGTTTGAGCGCCTTTACGAAAAGGGTGAAATTGAGCTGGAGCTGGTACCACAGGGCACCCTGGCGGAGCGCATCCGCGCCGCCGGTGCTGGCTTGGGCGGGGTTTATACACCAACCGGTTATGGCACCCGGCTCGCCGACGGTAAAGAAACAAAGGTGATCAATGGCAAGGGCTATGTGCTGGAAACCGCCATGCCTGCCGATGTGGCACTGATCAAGGCGCACCGCGGAGATGCTTGGGGCAATTTGATCTACAACACCGCCGGTCGTAACTTCAATCCCATCATGGCGACCGCCGCCCGAATGACTATTGCGGAAGTTAACGCCGTGGTTGAGGTCGGTGAGCTTGACCCAGAACACGTGGTGACGCCGGGCATATTTGTTGATCGCGTAGTGATTCAGGAGGTACAGCAACATGCTGCGGCTTAGTACGGATGAGATGGCTAGTCGGGTGGCCCAAGACATTCCGGACGGCGCCTATGTGAATCTTGGCATTGGCATGCCGACCTCGGTCGCCAACTATGTATCTGATGATAAACAGGTTATTTATCAAAGCGAAAACGGTATTCTCGGCGTAGGGCCGGCTCCAGAGCCTGATAAAATTGATCCAGATCTGATCAATGCCGGCAAGCAGTATGTGACCCTGCTCAAGGGCGGCTGCTACTTCGACAACGCCGAATCCTTCGCGATGATGCGCGGCGGCCATCTGGACATTGCGGTACTGGGTGCGTTTCAGGTTTCGGCGACCGGCGATCTGGCCAATTGGGCCACCAACAACGACAAGTTTCCACCCGCTGTTGGCGGTGCCATGGATCTGGCGGTGGGTGCAAAACAGTTGTTCGTGCTAATGCGCCACACCACAAAGACCAACGAGCCCAAGATTCTGGAACAGTGTGAGTACCCACTGACCGGAGCAGGCGTGGTGAAGCGCATCTACACAGATCTCGCGGTTATTGATGTCACCGACGAGGGTTTGCGGGTGCGAGAACTATATGGTGACAATACCCTGGCTGAGGTTCAGGCATTGACGGCGGCGACGTTATTACCCCCGTTATAGAGAAATACCACCACTATAAGGAGATACCTCTTGGTCACTGCTGCACTGCCGGATGGACAGATGTCATGCCCCGTTTGAGCTCTTGAACCGGGACACCGCCGCATCCCTGCTGACCCTGCGTTCCGCGCTTACCTACTTGGCTTTGGGCGCCGGAGTGCTGTCATTTTTGCCGTGGTTTGGGGTTTTGGGTGCGATCGCGATCATCAGTGCCATTATCTTGGGCTGGCGGGACCTTCGATTGGTAGCGCGGTTGCTGTTCGGTCTTCTCACGGTGGTGACGATCATTGCGATCACGATCGAGCCGAGTGCGCTGATAGGCGCCGCCACCAGCATGACCCGCCTGACGGCGCTCATCATAACGGTGATGCTGCTGTCTTCCATGCTGGGTAAATCGGCTGACCTTGGGCTGATTTCCAAGAGCCTGTTTGCGGGCTCGCCGCTGGCCCGCTACTACAGCGTAACCTTCGGCACCGCCTTTCTGTCGATGCCGCTGAATTTCGGCTCGGTCGGCGTGGTTGCCACCATGATCCAGAGTGAAAAAGACCAGCAAGGCGACTCTGCTATCACTCGCAATGCTTCGCGCGGTGTACTGCGTGGTTTTGGCGCATCGCCGATTTTCTCACCGCTATCGATCTCCATTGTCCTCACCGTGACTTTTGTACCAGCCCTGCACAGCTGGCAGATTATTGCGATCAGCCTGCCACTGGCCGTGGGTTATCTACTACTAGGGGCCCTGTTTCTTGAACCCGAATCAGCAGAATACCAGCCTGTCGAAGCACCAGGGCCGGGCACAAGACTGGCCCGCATGATGCCCTGGCTGAGATTTGCCGCCGTCATTGGGGCGATTTGCGGGGCCACATTCGCCTTCAGCGGCTACTTTGATCTCAGCTACTCGCGAGCGGTGACGCTGAGCTGCCTCGGTGCGGTAGTGATCGGACTAGCGCATCGGCGTTTGCAGGGCAGCAAAATTACCCTGCCGTCGATGGCACCAATGAGCAATGAATTGGTGATAGTTGGAGGCTCAGCCTTTCTCGGAGTACTGATCAGCACCTTTGCTATTCAGTGGCTGGGTGCAGGGTTCAACCTGCCGGGATGGGCCTACCCCGTCGTCGCATTCGTGGTTCCATCGGTGTTTTTTCTGGGCGGTATGATTGGATTTAACCCGATTGTTATCGGCACCTTGGCTGGCGGCGTGCTCGGGCCAATCTGGCCTGTGAGCGCGGTCCTCGGGTTGGGTGTCGCCATGGTCTCTGGCTGGGGTCTTACTACTGCGGGTACGCCGTACTCGGCCAATTCACTGCTGCTGGAGCGATTGACCGGTTACAGTGCCCAAACAGCCTCTTTGCGTTGGAACATGGCGTTGTCGATATGCTGCCTTTTGTTTACTGGCGCGCTGGCTGCCGCCATTACCCTGATGAAGACTGGAGGTTGATCCGACGGTAGCGTTTAACCGGTCTTTTTACTGTGACATTATCACTGACTCACAAAGACGGCAGGTCTAAAGTTCATAGGGTCGCATTGTTCCAACACAAGGAGATCAGACTATGAGCGTTAATATTAGATCTGCAGATCGAGTCATCCGCGCACTCATCGGCATTGTACTGCTGGCACTGGTGTTTGTCGGCCCGCAAACGCCTTGGGGCTGGATTGGCGTTGTACCCTTGGCCACCGCGCTGATCGGTAACTGCCCGGCCTATTCACTGCCAGGCATCAAAACCTGCAAAACGCAGTAAACACCCGGGGACGTGAACCGGGGACGGATTTCAAATCCGTCCCCGTGTCTCCTACACCGTATCTGCCCGTAGCTGCTCCAACACAAACGCTTCCATTGCCTGGGCCGCCGGCGCCAGGGTGCGGTTGGCGGATTTCACCAGGCCAATGCGACGCACTACGTCCGGATTGTGCAACGGGATAAAACACAAACTGGCGCTCTGCTCGGGGAACGCCAACCGCGGCAGGGTGGTCACGCCGGCTCCGGCTTCAAGCATCGCCAGCAAAGAAATCATATTTGATATATA
>JBALXR010000039.1:0-26138 GCA_036960525.1 Marinobacter sp. | reverse complement strand
CGGCGACAGTGGCTGCTGTTAAGTGCCGGAGCGTTCCTGGTGGGAGGGATCATCGAGCTGCTGCAAGATGGCCTGGGGCGGGAGGCCGACTGGCAGGATGTGTTCCGTAATATGCTGGGGGCCTGGCTGGTAATGATTTGGCGCCAGCCATCCCGGTCGGTTGCGCAGTGGCTCCCGGCAGCTGGGCTCTGGCCGCTGCGAGCGTTGCTGACTACTATGTTGGTATTTCAGATTGTTCCAGTGGCCGAGGTCGGCTTTCAGCAGTACCGGATGGCTCGACAACTGCCAGTGGTGTTCGACAGTGGCCAGCCTCAGGCGATCCATTATTGGAGCGGAGATGTAGCTTGGGTGCCTGCGCCAGAGCAGGTTCTCGGCCAGAACCTCGAAATTAAAATGTGGATCGCGAATTACTCTGGAGCCTTCCTCAACAACATGCCGGGGAACTGGCAGGGGTATCAGCAGCTGGTGTTCGAACTTTATAACCCTGATGCCGTGCCGATCGCGATGACACTTCGAATAAACGATGCTGTCCATGAGCGCAGTGGCAATGCCTTCAACGACCGCTTCAATACCAGGTTAGTAGTTGAGCCAGGCTGGAATGACTACCGTATTGATTTGTCCAAAGTCGAGTCAGCTCCTGCAGCCCGTCAGATGAATATGGCGGATCTCAAACGGTTGGGTCTTTTTGCGTCCGGCCTGGCAGCGCCACGAAGTGTGTTTTTGAGAGATCTTCGATTGAGCAGAGCTACGTCAGAAATCCGTTAGCCCACTAAATTGTCAAGATAGAGTGGCTCGGCGTGACGATGCGAGTGCCACGATAACGCCTTCGTCTGCGGCGAGCCTGCCTTGGCAAATATCCGGATAAATCTCTGCCAGACCACTCAAGCCTTCCACTGTCCTTTGATTGAAATTATTTTTTTGGACTGCATTGTGCGTGCGTAAGCTGGATCATCCGACCAGCTTCAGGCGTTGGATGCCGGCGGTGTTGTTTTGAAGCGTGCCGGGTTGATGTTGAGCTTCTTGAGTCTCGACGACAAAGTCGTTGCCTTCATACCAACCATGGCAGCCGCGCCGTCAGCACCAGAAACTCGCCCGGCGGTGGCCGTGAGCGCCCTAACCAGATTATTCCTCTCCAGGGTCTGGATGTCTTTGTCCGTCATGACTTCAGTGCCTGAATGGCGTGCTGGCGGTTGCTCGTCTTCAGGCGCTGATAATCCAACCTGATCCCGGTTCGTCAGATCAAAATCCAGATGTCGGTCAGCAGTGATCACCTGGCGCTCGATCACGTTCTCGAGCTCTCTGACGTTACCGGGCCAGTGATAGGCTTTAAGGTTCTCAACGTCCGATACCCGAAGGGTCAGGTGGGGGCGGTTGAACCGCACGCAGGCCCGCTCAAGAAACTCCTGAGCAAGAAGCGGAATGTCTTCGATGCGCCGCCGAAGAGGAACCGATTCGATGGGGAACACGTTGAGCCGAAAGTAGAGGTCTTCCCGAAACTGTTTTTCTCTAACCTCGGTTTTCAGATCCCTGTTGGTCGCGGCTATGACCCGAACGCTGACGGACCGGGTGCGGTTCTCGCCCACCCGCTCAAATTGCTGGTCCTGAAGCACCCGCAAGAGCTTGCCCTGCAGATCGAGGGGAATCTCACCCACTTCATCTAGAAACAGGGTGCCGCCGTCCGCCAGTTCAAAGCGCCCGACGCGATCGCTGACGGCACCGGTAAAAGCACCTTTGGTGTGGCCGAAAAACTCGCTTTCAAACAGGTCTTTTGGAATCGCCGCACAGTTGACTCGAATCAGCGGTCGGTCCCGGCGGTCGCTGGCCTGATGAACGGCTCGCGCAATCAACTCTTTTCCGGTGCCTGATTCGCCGGTGATCAGCACGTTGGCATCGGTGGGCGCCACCAGCCCGATTCTGCGCATAATGCTTTTAAGGGCATCGCTTTGCCCGATAATCTCGTGGAAATGATACTCCCCACTCAGCTCCTCTTGTAGATACGCGTTCTCGATTTCCAGTTTGTGTTTCAGGCTTTCGACTTCCTCGAGGGCCTGATGAAGTTCCTGCTGCGCTTCTTTGCGCTGGGACACGTCACGGAAAACCACCACAGCGCCTACCGGATGACCGCCGTCCATAATCGGCGTGCTGGTGTATTCGACCGGAAAGCCTGAGCCGTCTTTGCGCCAGAACCAGTCCTCGTCGATGCTGTGAACACTACCATCCCGGAACGCAGCGTAAATCGGACAGTCCTTGAGCGGAAATAGCGAGCCGTCCTCATGGGAGTGGTGAACGACGCGATGAATGACTCGCCCCATCAGCTCTTCGCCCCGCCATCCCAGCATGCGTTCGCCTGCAGGGTTCACAAAGGTTGTCTTGCCTTCCGCGTCGACGCCATAAATGCCTTCACCCACCGCATGCAGAATGAGCTGGTTTTCCCGCTCCATATCCTTGAACAACTCTGCGACGCGTCGCCACTCCCGTAGGCCACCCCGGTGGTAGTGATTGGCTTCGTGGCGCTCCCGGAGCGTGCGCAGCTGCTGCCAGTCGCGCAGCAGCAATAGTACCTGCTGTTCTTCGGCCTCCCCGACTCTGGCTGCGGAGATCTCAAGCTCGATTGTTCGGCCGTTGCGATGTTTCAAATGGAAGTCGCGGCTCCAGGCGCTACCTCTGAACAGGGTTTCTTGGGTGAAGGCAATCAGCAGCGGGCGCTGACCGTCAAACAGGCGTGTGCAGGATGCGCCTGTCAGGTTGCCCCGGTTGGTGCCGAGCATACGGGCAAAGGAACTGTTTACTGAAATGATGACATCTCTGGCAGCATCAACCAGCAACGCAGGTTCTGGCAGGTGGTTAACCCAATGAACATTCGTGGGGGGGTACAACAGGGCGAGGGGGTGGGACGATGACATGCTGGCTCCTGACTCTCAGAGTAAAAGCTATGGCGATTTGCACCGCAACGTCAAATGTGAACTTACAATGTCAAAATTTATTCAAGACTCGTGCCACCTCACGAAAACTCGTGAATATGGTCACGAAAAGTCGTTAGAAACGAAATTTCGTGAATTTGTGTTTGCGATTATTTTTTGAAAAAGAGAAGAAAAGCAGTGTCTTAATCTAATTCCTGAACTTGGCGCGAACCATGCAATGTTGACATACAGCCGGTCGTGGACAGGAGATCGAAAACATCTGACCTGATTGTCCTGCAGCCACAGCGCACATTGGAGGTGCAGACGAACGCACAGCATGCGCTGAAAAAGTGCCTACACCAGTTTTGGGAGAGAATTCGATGACGATCAAGAGCCTTGGAAATCCATTCGATGGGGATAAATCCCTGACTCACTCGAGGCAATGCGGTTGCCCTGAGTGCAAGAGCACTGATACGAGAGCCAATGTTGAAGTTAAATCACCGGTTCTGACCGACCGCGCTCAACAAGATCTCGTGGCTGACGGTAATGATTCTGAGGCGATGCTGGATCGCGCTATTGAAAGCGCTGTGGTGCGGTCTTTGTTCGGCCATAACGACCACAGCCGTCGCAGCTTTATGAAGATGATGGGCGCCGGCAGCGCCGCTGCATTGGTTGCCAGCGTGTTCCCGATGGAAAAGGCCAAGGCAGCCGTGAAGGAGTCCATGGGCAAGCTTGAAAAGTCCAAGCTGAATGTCGGCTTTGTTCCGATTACTTGCGCCACTCCGATCATCATGGCTTCCCCGCTCGGCTTTTATGAAAAGTATGGCCTCGACGTCACCATCACCAAGACGGCTGGCTGGGCAGTGGCACGGGACAAGTCCCTGGCCGGAGAATACGACGCGTCGCACATGCTGACACCCATGCCCCTCGCGATGAGCATGGGTGTCGGGTCGACCCCGGAGCCCTACATCATGCCGGCCGTGGAAAACATCAACGGACAGGCCATCGTGCTGCATAACGATCACAAGGACAAACGCGATCCCAAACAGTGGAAAGGCTTCAAATTTGGTGTTCCGTTTGAATACTCGATGCACAACTTCCTGCTGCGTTACTACCTGGCAGAAAACGGCATCGATCCCGACAAAGATGTTCAGATTCGAGTGGTTCCGCCACCCGAAATGGTTGCCAACCTCCGCGCGGGTAACCTTGATGGCTACCTCTCACCAGATCCCTTCAACCAGCGTGCGGTGTGGGAAAAAGTCGGCTTCATTCACATGCTGACCAAAGACATCTGGGACGGTCACCCTTGCTGTGCCTTTGCCTGCAGCCAGAAGTTCGCGACTCAGAACCCGAACACCTACGGCGCTCTCCTGCGCTCCATCCTGGACGCCACTCAGTATTCGAACAATCACGATAACCGCAAGGAAATCGCAGCGGCTATCGCACCCAAGAATTACTTGAATCAGCCAGTTCAGGTCATTGAACAGGTGTTGACAGGCTATTACGCCGACGGCCTTGGCGAGATCAAGAACGTGCCGGGCCGCATCGACTTCGATCCGTTCCCCTGGCACTCCATGGGCGTATGGATTCTGACCCAGATGAAGCGTTGGGGTTATGTGGAAGGCGACCTGGACTACAAGGGCATTGCCGAGCAGGTTTACCTGGCGGGTGAGACCGGCAAGGTGATGGCCGACATGGGCATGCCCGTCCCGGACAAGACCTATAAAAAGCACGTCATCATGGGTAAGACCTTTGATCCTGACAAAGCTGAAGAGTACACCCGAAGCTTTGCCATCGGGAGAGTCTAACCGTGGCTTCGCTGAACGTCAGAGCGGCATTGCTGTCGATCTCGTTCCTCATTCTGGTGCTGGGCTTGTGGGAGATGTCGACCCAGCCGCCGAAAGCCCAGGGGAACATGACCGAGTATGAAATGTTGATGGGTGGTGTGGAACAGGAATCTCGTGTTCCGCCACCCTCAGCGGTTATCAAGCTCGCATGGGAGGAGTTATCTGACCCTTTTTACGATGCGGGTCCGAATGACAAGGGCATCGGTATCCAGTTGGCCTACTCGGTCTCCCGGGTACTGGCAGGGTTTGTGGCAGCCATGGCGATTGCCTTGCCTGTCGGCTTTCTGATCGGTATGTCGCCGCTGATGTATAAGGCATTGAATCCTTATATTCAGTTGCTCAGGCCGATCTCACCGCTGGCATGGATGCCGTTGGCCCTGTTCATCATTCAGGATTCGAATGCCTCGGCCATCTTTGTGATCTTTATCTGTTCCATCTGGCCCATGCTTCTGAACACGGCCTTTGGCGTCGCCAATGTCCGGCAGGACTGGATCAACGTGGCGCGGACCCATGAATTGGGCAACATACGAACCGCACTGACAGTTATTCTGCCGGCCGCGGCGCCTACGATCCTGACGGGCATGCGCATTTCTATTGGTATTGCGTGGTTGGTTATCGTGGCGGCCGAAATGCTGGTGGGTGGCACAGGCATCGGTTACTACGTCTGGAACGAGTGGAACAATCTGGATCTGACCGCCGTTATCTTCTCGATTGTGATGATCGGTATCGTGGGCATGATTCTGGATATGGTGCTTGGCAAGGCCCAGAAGCTAGCGGAATACACAGAGTGAGGGGTTCGGCGCCGCTTCCCGGCGCCGGATTAATCCTCCGGATGGAGACCTGTTATGAATAAGTCATTTCTGGAAGTCGACGGTCTGTCCAAGGTTTATCCGGACGGCCAGGGCGGCGGACTGACTGTTTTTGAAGATATTAGTTTCGCTCTCGAAAAAGGCGAGTTTGTCTGCATCATCGGTCATTCGGGCTGCGGCAAATCGACGATTCTAAACGTTCTGGCCGGTCTGGATGAGGCGACCTCCGGCAACATTGTCATGAACGGAAAGGAAGTAAAGGGACCGAGCCTGGATCGCGGCGTGGTGTTTCAGAATTACAGTCTGCTGCCCTGGAAAACCACGCTCAAAAATATTGTGTTTGCGGTCCGGGCGCGCTGGCCTTCCTGGTCCAGAGAGCAGGTCCGTGAACACAGTGAGCGATATCTTAAAATGGTCGGTCTGGACCACGCTCTGGAGCGCAAGCCCTCGCAGCTGTCCGGTGGTATGCGTCAGCGGGTGAGTATTGCCCGCGCGTTTGCAACGCAACCGGACCTGCTGCTGCTGGACGAGCCGTTCGGTGCGCTGGACGCGCTGACCCGTGGTGTGATTCAGGACGAGCTGGTGAAGATCTGGGAAAACACCCGTCAGACCGTATTCATGATCACTCACGATGTGGACGAAGCCATTCTACTGTCCGATCGCATCTTCTTGATGTCCAACGGACCCAACGCACGAATCGCCGAAAGTGTGAAAGTGGATATACCGCATCCGCGGGCCCGTTCGACGATTTTCCAGAATCCGGCCTACCACAAAACCCGTGATTATCTGGTGGATTATCTGGTGAATCGTAGCAATTCGGCGCTGCCTGATGCGGATGGTAAACCGAAGTTTGTGGAGCCTGCAAAAAGCGGTGGCGCGCAGGCTGAAGGAAAAACTGAATCTGCCGCCCGAGCGGCGAATGCCTGATAGCAACTGTCAAACGAGGACATGATTATGATGACCAAAGAACTGATGACCGCAAAAATTCTAGAAGCAAAAGCCATCAAGGGCATTACTTGGGAAGCGCTGTCGGAAACAATCGGCCTGTCGCCGGTTTTTACGACCTCGGCCTGTCTGGGCATGAACAGCATGATCGAAGACAAAGCCTTTGCGCTCTGCGAAATGCTGGGCCTGGACAAGACAGTTGCTGTCACACTTCAGCAGTGTCCAAAGAAGGCATGGGGCGACGCAGTACCTCAGGATCCGCTTATCTATCGGCTGTACGAGATGGTAGGCGTCTACGGCGATACATTGAAAGAACTGATTCATGAAAAGTTCGGTGATGGCATCATGAGTGCGATCGACTTTTCCATGCATGTGGATAAGGAAGAAAACCCGAAGGGCGACCGCGTTGTGGTCACTATGAACGGGAAGTTCCTTCCTTATAAGTCCTGGTAATTATCCAGACGTCAAAGCTACCCTCTCTCCGCAACCTGCGGGTTCCAGAGCGAGGGTAACCTATGCCTCTGTATGCGACTTTTCCAGCTGTGATTTAACCATCTCGATGGGCCGGATACCTTCCAGAGCCAACTGAATATCGAGCTGATCACCAGGATGCCGGGGTTAGGTCTTGCGCTTTTCCTCTGCTTTGCCCTTTCTTTGTAATTGTCTCATTCTATCCCGCCTCAACAAGAACTACGGAAGAAGTCAGGGAATGGCCAGAACGCGGCGCTTTTTTGTTATTTTTCAACGAAGTGGGTGAGGCCATCACATTGAAATGCCACGCCTGTTGGCTGATGGGAAGCCACCATTACTTTTTGATTAAAACTATTTCTTTTGATTGCATTATTTTCGCGTAAGCCGGATTATTTGAGAGTTAAAGTGCATGACCTGAACCCCGAAAAACTTTTTGGAACTTTTCTTTTTTGCTGATTAACTCGTTCGCAGGGTTCTTGAACGGCGCTGATGACTGGCTAAAAAAATTGACGATCTGTAAAGGGTAAGGAGCGCGCAGCCTACATGTCCATGACCGACTTCGAAACTTACCCGGATGCCATGAAGCCACTGTGGACCAACGACGGCTACTCCCAAGGAATCAGCAGTGCCGCCTTCCTGAAAGGTGAGCAATGGGGTGACTGGAACGGCCGCCTGGTGGTCAGCTTCCTGGGGATCGGTTTCGGTGGTACACCGTTAGGGCAGCGCATCAACGTGATTAACCTGGCCGCCGATGGACCAACCATTCGGGACATAACTGAAATGCCGCTATCGATGGGTTCTGCCCGTTTTCGTGGCTTGGTGATGGGGCCGGATGGCGCGCTTTACGTCGCCAATGACGAAGGCCAGATTCAGCGCTTTACCGCTCAGTAATTACTTGCCTGACTGCACTGCCGTTAGGCAGTGCAGTTCCTATCGGAATTTGAAGGACACCTTATGAGACGAGCAGTGCTGTTTACGATGACTATTGCCCTAGGCCTGTCTCAGGCCCAAGCGGGAGACATAGAAGCGGGCAAGAACCTCTACGCCAGTAACTGTGCCCAGTGCCACGGACCGACCGCTAAGGGAATGGCCAGTTTTCCTTCCCTGATCGGACGAGATGCGGACTACACCCAGTCGCGGCTTGAAACCTACCGCGCGGGCGAAAAAGTCGGGGCGAACTCCGGCTTGATGATTCCCAATGCCAAGAACCTGAGTGACGAAGACATCGTTAACTTGGTGGTTTTCCTCTCCAGTAAATCCTAGTAATTCTTGCTTTGTTATAACCGGGCCTTCCCTGTGTTCCGGTTCACCGGTTACGCGCAGGGAAGGCTTATCAGCCGTTATGCAGGCCGGGGTCGGCCAGTTTCTGGTCGCAATGTGACTATAGCATCACGAAGGATGGCCAGGCGCTATTGTCGGATCAGGGGCTTTCTTTGCGACCTCTTTGCCAAGGGTTTTTCGGAAGACTATTTTGGTTGACTAGCGCACGTGAAACAGGAAAACGGATGAAACCACTCTTTTTGATCGTCGTTTACCTTTTTGCTGTCACATTGCCGTTGATTTTGTCGGCGTGGGTCGGAGGGCCGCCTCGCCAGTTCCATCAGGAACTGGCATCGGGTCTTGGTATTCTCGCCTTCTCGATGATCCTGGTGGAATTCGTCCTGTCCGGCCGTTTCAAGGCCATTTCAAATGGTATAGGCATGGATGTGACTATGCGGTTTCATCAGATCATGGCTCGCACGTTACTGGTTTTTGCTCTGTTGCACCCGTTTCTTTATCAGGGTACGCCGTCAGGTGGACAACGCCCATGGGATCCTACGCGCGCACTGACGATCACCACCGATTTTTCCGCTCTGTCGACAGGCATCGCCGCCTATCTGCTTCTTCCAGGCCTTGTTCTGCTGGCGATCGGGCGCACTCAACTGGGCTATAAATACGAGACATGGCGCCTTTTACACGGGATTTGCGCAATCCTGATTGCGGTTCTTCTGTTGCATCATACCGTGTATGCGGGGCGTTACGGATCGCAGCCACTGATGGCGTGGGTGTGGCTGGCAATGACTGGAGTGGCTGTTGGGTCGCTGCTTACGGTTTACCTGCTAGTTCCCCTCTGGCAGAAGGCTCGCCCTTGGCGCGTCGCCTCCGTCGTCCAGTTGACGCCAAAGCAATGGGAAGTGACCGTGGCGCCGGACGGTCATCGTGGCCTTGATTACAAAGCCGGACAATTCGTATGGCTTAATATGGGGCACAGCACGTTCTCGATGAAAGAAAACCCGTTCTCCATTTGCTCAGCGCCGGCAGGCGGGTCGCAAATATCTTTCATGATCAGGGAGCTTGGCGACTTCACACGAACACTTTGTCAGTTGAAGGTTGGCACAGTCGCCTATCTTGACGGCCCTTATGGAAATCTTTCTGTGGATGATCGCACTGAACCCGGAGTCGCTCTCATCGCAGGAGGCGTTGGTCTTGCTCCCTTGCTGGGCATGCTCCGGCAAATGCGCCTGGCCGGCGATTCGCGCAAGGTGAAGCTGATCTACGGAAACCGGATGATCGATCAGATTGCCTATTGCGATGAATTGGGTGCCGACGATGTAGTCTACGTGCTGTCAGAACCGCCAGACACCTGGCGCGGAGAAACAGGCTTTATCGATGCAGCATTGATAGACCGGGTATTTTCAGAGAGAGCGTTTAGCGAATGGGTCTTTGTGATGTGCGGCCCGTCGATCATGATGGATATCGTTGAAGAGCACTTGATTGATAGGGGCGTATCCTCCTGCCGTATCCTGTCGGAGAGGTTTTACTATGACTAATCCAATCAAGCGGTTGAGCCAGCGGCAGCGGGTTTCTTTAACCATCTGGGTGCTGAACATCACGATATGCATGATCCTTATCGTTTTTGTATTGCGCTAGGTCATGTTGATGAAGTCCTTTATCTCAAAAGTTTTTACGGCGTTATCGACGTTCTGGCTGCATTATTCCCGCGTAAGCCAGGTTGTTCGAGAGGCAAAACGCAAGACCTGACCCCGAGGAACTTGTTTCTAGACTTACCTTTGACCCTTGTTTTTAAATCCTTCAGATCTATGAATCAAATAGGAGGCGGTGGCGTCGAGGGGATCGCGACCAAGGACGGCTGTCGCTCCGGGATGAAAGCTGGAAACTGGGTTCAGGTCGATGAAAACGGGATTGTCCTTTTCATCCAGAAGGTACTCGACTGCGCCGAGCTCCATCCTTGCAGCTCGTAGAATTTTTTTGACTGCCTCGGTCACCTTCGGGTCAATTTCGCGAGGAGGCAAGAGGGTAACATCCGATTCCGGGTGAGCCAGGCAGTAGTTGAACTCGTCAGCTTGAATCGGTGAGCGAGCTTCGTAAAGGATGTCGGAGCCGAGGACTTCGATCCGGTGGACGCAGCCATCTGCGGCGGTTAGCCTCTCTTGCTCAATCCAGCCTTCTTCTCGACTGAAAAGTCCGACCGGGGCAGGTTCGCCGTCTTCAAGCGCCCGAATTCCTCTCCCAAAACCACCTGCAGGTGGCTTGAGAAGGACAGCTTGCCCATGTATGGCGCGTCCGCCGGGAACGGCGGGGTACGTTTGCGGCGTACGCACTCCGCACTCGGTAAAAAGCTTGGCTTGAGCCAGCTTACTGTAGCCGATCTGGAAGCAGAGTGATCCGTTGATCACGGATCTACCCTCGGCCTCCCAGGTTCGCAAAGAATGGGTGATCCGATCCGCCCGAGCCTTATCCCGCTCAGCAAGAAGGGCGGATACGCGGTTGACGATCAACCCATTCGCTACGATATCCTCCGGATCATCAGTGACTTGTACTTTGATGCCCCTCGATTCTAAAAGGTCAACGAGGGGGCGAACCCATTCCGGGATATCTGTGAGAATTATAATAGACATTGACTAGTATCCGGCTGGCTGAGGCAAAAACCCCCGTGCTTGCTTAGCAAGGGGTTGCGCAGGGTTGCGCGAGGAGCTTTCCGCAAAGCGGGCGCTTGGTGCCTGGTTAATGCTGCCCCCGTCAATTGGCATCTGAAACCTGCTCAATAACCGGGGCTTTGTGCCAGGTCGAGCGATCCATCCAGGGGTCGCGCAGGCCAACGTGCCCGACGCCGGGTAATTTGAGGGCCAAAGCCAGTGGGTCAATACCCATATTGAGGCCGAGGATGTTCAGTTCAACACCTTCTCTGACACTCGCCATAAAGCCGAAATAACCATTGAGGGAGAACTGGTAGCCCGAACCGCTGGGCGCTTTCGCAAATACTCCGTCAGCAAGATAGTCTTTTCCGATGGCCGTGTTGGGCAGCGCAACATCCAGTTCGGGTACCTGCCGGATTACCCAGGCTACAAAGGTATTGCTGTTGGGCCCGGGCCAGGCTGTGTATTCATTCGCGAAGGGGTAGGCGTCGATAGCTGTCCGGATATTGATGATGGCGGCGTCCGCTTTTTCACCACGCAGATCTGCCAGCAGCATTGGCGGGTTGCCGTACCAAGCGGTATCCGGCTCACCGGGGCGGGACCGCACCGGCTTATAACCCCAGCCAGTGACATCGTGAACCACGTAGGTGGATGCCCCGCGCGCCTTGGTTGCAATCCAGGTATGCACCGCAAAATTGCCGCGCCAATTATAAGCCCGGGCACCATAAACCTGCACAATGGCTTCTTCTGTCTGGCCCGGTAGTGGCGCAATGCCTGCGCTGGAGCGATCAGCGTCACGCCAGCTCTGGCCAGACTGAGTACTGCAGGCCGCAATCAGTGCGGGGCCGGCTAGCAGAACCAACAAAAATACTGTGGTTCTGACGAGCCATCGAAGGGATTTAATCATTTCAGGGGTACCTCGGACTGCATGCATGCATGGGTTGGTAATCACAACCTAGCCAGTATACGTCTCATATAATCTCTAGTATCAATGCGAAGCAATTCCCGGCGAGGGACAAACCTCGAGTTTAGAAGTGGATAAAACATGTCAGCGCGGCTATTCATTGATCGACTCTGAGGCCTGAATCTCAACGTGCCAATGAAAGGGCGCGTAACCCTTTAATGTTGATTAATCCGGTTCAACCATCCTGTTGCTATCCAGATCGCCAGTCGACCGCAGTGGTCGCTGGAATCAACGCCGTTGCTGGTTATAATGGCGTACTTTGAACCCTTGCAGAGAACTCTATGCCAATCGAAAAGAATCAGGTGGTTTTGTTTCACTACAGCGTCAGTGATGAACAAGGCAAGGTTGTTGAAGACTCCCGTGGCGGCGAGCCGAACGCTTACCTGCATGGCCACGGCGGCATTGTCCGGGGCCTGGAAGAAGCCTTGGAGGGCCGCGAGGCTGGCGAAAGCTTCAGCGTTACCGTCGCTCCGGGAAAAGCCTACGGTCCGCGCAAGGCCGATTCCATTCAGCGCGTGCCGATCAAGCATTTGATCGGTGCCAAACGCTGGAAGCCGGGCATGATCGCCCAGTTGCAAACGGAGCAGGGCCGGCGCCATGTGATCGTCGCCAAGGTTGGCCTCAAGTTTGCCGATGTGGACAACAACCATCCGATGGCCGGTAAAACCCTGAGCTTCGATATCGACATCATCGAAGTACGCGCTGCCAGTTCGGAAGAGATAGCGCACGGCCACGCCCATGGGCCGGGCGGGCATCATTGAAGGATTGAAAGGCTCACTTAGCTCATGGAACGACGCCAAGGGCTTCGGCTTTATTACCCCGGAAAGCGGTGGTGAACGGGTGTTCGCTCACATCAGCGCCTATCAGGGGCAGGGCCGGCCCTTGGCCAGCCGCAAGGTGGTTTACGCCCAGATGGAAGATCATCAGGGGCGGTTACGGGCGGCTCGCTTCCAGTATTCCGGTGCTGCCCGGTTGGGCGCAACGGTGGCACCCGGTGTCTGGATCGCGTTGTTGGTTGCGGCTGCTTTTGGCGGTGCGATTTCGGTGTTGTTTTTTCAGGGGTATGTACCGTTTCTTTTGCTGGTCGCCTACGGGGTGATAAGCCTGATTACCTTCCTGATGTATGCAGTAGACAAAGGCGCGGCCGGCAGTGGCAAACGGCGTGTACCTGAGGGGCGTTTGCATCTGTTTGAGCTTTTAGGTGGCTGGCCAGGTGCTCTGGTGGCCCAGCAGTTCTTTCGCCATAAAACCCGTAAGACTTCATTTCAGGTGTCGTTCTGGTTCAATGTAATTCTGAATCTGGCTGTTCTCGGCTGGTTATTGGCGTGGCCGGATGCCGAGTTTGCCCGGCAGGCGCTGGGGATTAAACCGTTCATGCTTATCGGTACTTAACGGTGGAAACGATGGTTTACCTCATTACTCGTGCCATCGTCTTCCCCGTTAACCAGGCCTTTTCAGTGGCAACCGATGCCGGTAGCCAGGCTGCCGTCTATCCATCCCGATTCCAGTACACCCGAATCAGGTTCGATTCTTTGGTGTACTGGATTTCCAGCTCACCCTTGTAAGCTCGCTGAATTGCTTCCCCGGTTCCGCGGGGAAGATGGAGGTCAGTGAACTTGGCAATCAGCTCGCCTTTCTGACCATCCTCAACACTCATGAGCCGCTTCATAGGGTGCCCGGCCTTTTCGTGCTCAACTTTATTTTGGATCAGCTTCAGGATTTCATCCCGATGTTTCTCCAGGAAGGTGCCAGAAAGCGTGAGTATGCCCGCCGGCATATCATCACGGATCCGTTCACAGGCAGGGCACATCAACTCATTAGCCTGCTCGGGCGACTCTACCGCCCACTGCCAGCGCCCTTTATGAAAAATGGCGCCACAACCCGGGCACAGGGTAGGCTCCTTTGGCTTTTTTCTGGCCATATAGGGGTCATGAATCTCTTCTTTAAGAAGCCGGTCCCCTCGCCCACGTGCACCCACATCTCCATCTTTGCCGCTCATTTCATTTCTCCTTCCCCTGTTTCTGACGTATTCCTTGTACTCATTGCAGTTTGTGGCGATCGAAGGTCTCCCGAATCTCGCTTCCGACTTCTGCGGGCATGATCACCTTGACGACTTTGGCGTCTTCATCAATGTAGATGCTGTCCCTCGGAGTACCTGTTGCGATCAAATCGTCTCAGGTGTTCTTGGCCTGGTCATGATCCTGATAGGAGCCGTTTATTGTCTCATTTATTGGCCGACCTCCTTTTACCTGTATGTCTGTTACATATGAAAGAATAGACAGACAGGTGAGGGTTGCGCAAATGTTGATCAGTTGAAAATTGACTGGGGACAAATAAAAAACCGCGCAAGGCCCGGCCCATGGGCCGGGAGGGCATCATTGAAGGAATGAAAGGCTTGGGCTCGATCCTTTACGCCTGTGGCGTTGGGAAAGAAAACCTTGTCAGTGCGGGAAAGCTCAACCTGGTGGGCACCGAGGTTTCCCTCCGGGATCACACCTTCAAGGGGCCGATGGGGCTATCCTGAGACCTTCAACCTGTACGCACGAGAACTGAGCAATGATCGAAACTCCACTCGAATTCCCAAGCTACGGTACAACCTGTCGCGGTGTTCTTTATACACCGGATGCCAACACGGGGAATTTGCCGTGTATCGTGATGGCGCATGGTTTTGGGCTGACTCACGCCAGTGGTCTTGCTCCGTTTAAAGAGGCCTTTTGCCAGGCGGGTTATGCGGTCTTCGCCTTTGACTACCGCCATTTCGGTGAAAGTGACGGTCAGCCACGCCAGACGCTGAGCCCCCGGAAGGAAGTGGCTGACTGGCTGGCGGCACTGAAGTTTGCGCGACAGCTCGATGGTATCGACCGAAACCGCATTTGCCTTTGGGGAACATCGTTTTCTGGCGGGCTTGTGATCGCCGCCGCGGCGCAAGATGGAAACGTTCGGTGCACCATCTCCCAATGCCCGATGATGGATGGTTTGGCATCTCTGCTGGGCGTTATCGGTTATGCCGGCATCATGCATGGCCTGCGTCTGACTTACCACGCCACTGTAGACTGGTTTCGCCGTGGGCTTGGGATGTCTCCCCAATATATCCCATCGGCGGGCCGCCCCGGGGAGTTGGGCATGATGACGGCTGAGGATTGTCAGGAGGGTTATGTTTCCCTGTTGGCGGATAATGCGTCGAATTATGTGGCTGCAGGCGTAAGTTTTGCGATCCCTCTTTTCCGGCCCACCGGTTTTGCCAGCAAAGTCACGTGTCCGGCACTCGTTTTGATTTGCGACCACGATACGGTTGCCCCCGCGAATGCTGCGGTTAAAGCTGCCGAAAAAATGCCGAACTCGGAAGTAAAGCACTATCCGGTCGGCCATTTTGACGTCTATCGGGGCGAACCTCTGGCTCAGTCAATAAAAGATCAGCTTGAGTTCCTGGGGCGGAAGATGCCGGTGTGAACTGAACGAAAACCGGTTTGGTGCTTCCCTGTTTGGTCCCTGCTTTTTTTTTCATACATCGCTTGGCGACTAAAACGTTACAGCCTGGTTCAGCACCATGTTCCGGGAGGGGTAAGAGCCGCCGGGCAGGAGCATACCGATGAAAAGACACGCAACCATCGTTAAACCGGGAGATTATGAGAGTGCGCTGAGTGTAGTAGGTACGGATGTTACCGTTCTCGTCGAAAAGCAGGTCACACAGGGTCAGGAGTTTACATTTCAACGTGGGGATAAAGGCATGGGGCCTCCCCCGTGCAGTCATGATTGGGACGAAGCGTTTTTCGTGCCCGGCGGAACGGTGCACTCATTCCAGTATGGGCCGGATGGCGGCGAAATGCTGGAAGTGACTGGTGCAGGGAGTAGGGCGACTCAGATGTTTGCAGCGGTGGACAAGGAAATCCCTCCGGGCCCGCCGAATGTTGATGCCATCACGGAAGTTCTGAGTCAAAACGGCGTTACGTTGTACTTGTGAAAAACCGTGCTCGGGGGAGCTGGGGGCAGGTCTTGCGATTTGCTCCTGCGTTGTCCTTTCGCTGTAATTGTCTCAGCAAGGCCTGAACCATTTGCCATTATCAGGCGCAAATAAAAAGCGGGGCTGATTTTAAGTCGGCGTTGACAGTGGGACATTCGTCAGACTACGGTTCTTACTCGCTGACCATTCAGCATCCTTGAAATGGCTTCGGGGGGCTGAGCGGGGCCATAGAGGAAGCCCTGTATCTGCTGGCAGCCAAGCCCTCTCATGTAAGCCAACTGCGCATCTGTTTCTACGCCTTCCGCGATAATGTCCAACTTCAGGCCGTGGGCCATAGCCACGATAGCGTTAACGATGCAGGCGTCGCCTTCTCCATTTCCAATTCCGCGGACAAACGATTGGTCTACTTTCAGCGTGTGGATAGGTAACTGGTGAAGGTAGCTCAACGAAGAATAGCCGGTACCGAAATCATCAATCGCAATGCGGATCCCGTGATCGGCCAGTTGTCGGAGCTTTTGGCTGATTTGCTCAAGGTCACTCATAATGACATTTTCAGTAATTTCGATTTCCAGATGGTTGGCTGGAAACTCTTCATTTTTGAGCTGCCTGATTAAATTTTCGACAAACTTCGGATGCTCTACCTGAATCGGCGACATATTTACTGCCAGCCTCAAATCCCTGTTGCCATCAAGTATCCACCGTTTGACCTGCCGGCAGGCCTGGGCCAGTACCTGTTCGCTAAGCGCTACAATCAGCTTGGTTTCATCGGCCAATAGCAGAAAATCCTTAGGGTAAAGCAGTCCTCGAACCGGGTGCTGCCAGCGAACCAGCGCCTCCAGCCCCAAAATGCGTCCGCTTTTTGCACAAATTTGAGGCTGGTAGTAAACCCGCAGTTCGTTGTTCTCGAGAGCCTGCCTTAGATCCTTTTCCAGGCTGAGACGGTTTGCGGTGTCGATGTTCATGGATTCGCTGTAAAAACTGTAGCCATCCTTGCCCCGGGCCTTTACGTGATACATGGCGATATCTGCGTTCTGAATCAACTGATCCAGTGAGGTGCCGGCCTCCGGGTAAAGGGCGATACCGATACTAACTCCGACAAATGCCTCGTGTTCGCCTAAGTGAAAGGGTGCTTTGAGGGCATCAATCAGTTTTTTGGCGATACGCCGGGCATCGTTACTGTTGTTAATGGCGGGTAGCAACAGTGTGAACTCGTCACCGCCAAACCGTGAGAGAGTGTCACCCTTACGGAGGCAATGCTCCAGACGCTGGGTGACCATTTTCAATAAAACGTCACCCATGGCGTGACCCAGAGTATCGTTAATCACCTTGAACCGGTCCAGGTCCAGAAACATGACTGCGAGTTTTTGTTTGCTGCGATTCGCCTGGGTGAGGGCAAGGCTTAACCGGTCGGTAAACAGTGCCCGGTTGGGCAGCCGGGTTAGCAAATCATGGTAGGCTTGGAAATTTATGAAGGCTTCCGCTTCCCGGCGTTCAGTCACGTCCCTTGCAGTGCCGTAAAATTTCGCCTTGGGGCCAGAGGTGTGGGCATTGAAGTCACCCCCCATAGGCAAGGTTTCGTGATCAATCGGAAACGCAGTGATCTCGAAATACCGCTTGGCCTTTTGGCTGCCCCGGGTTTTGAGCTTTACTTCGAAGGCGCGGGGGTTTTCGTGTGTAATGCTTGGGTCTCGAAAGGCATGGATGCCGCGAGCAATGTCCTGTTCGTCAAGTAGGTGTCGGAAATGCTTTCCATTGAGCTCTTCACTGTTGTAGCCCAACAACGATTTAACCTTGCTGTTGGTAAAACAAAAGCGCCCTTTGCCATCAAGCATGAAGACAATGTCTGGGGAGTTATTGACGATGTAACGGTGCAATTCTTCGGACTTTTCAAGTCTTTTTTGCACATTGGTATGAGCTTTGACCAGCGACTGTTTGCCCAATTCAGCTTTCAGCGTAGTAAGCATTTCGTCCGGGTCAAAGGGTTTCTTGATGTAACCTTGGGCTCCTCTGCGCAGCGCACGACTGACAGAACTGAAAGAACTCTCTCCGCTCACTACGATAATGCCACATTTGGACTGAACCTTTGCGGCATGGGCCATGACCTCAAAGCCGTCTAATTCAGGCATTCTCAGGTCAAGCATGGCAATGTCAAAGGTTTGCGTGTTCAGCTGCCTGCAGGCCTCTCTTCCGCCCAACGCAGAGGTAACAAGATAACCCTGTTGCTCCAGCAGCGAAGACAGGCTGCTCAGCAGCCTTGGGTCGTCATCGGCGACGAGTATTCTGGCCACGGCAGTGTCAGTCACTGGCGAGTGGCTCGGTTGCCGTTTCATCGCTCACTACCCATGATTTAAGTCAAACATTTGCTGGACTCGGATGTCGCAGGCAGGAGAACCCTGAAACTGGTGCCAGAGTTCCCCGTGCGGTATCCAATGATGCCCTCCATGTCATCGATGAGCTGTTTGACAATGCTTAGCCCTAGTCCGCTGTGGGTCACACCCTTACTGGACTGTACAGGCTTGAACAGGCTACTTTGAATGGCTTTCGGTAAACCCGGGCCGCTGTCTTCGATCAGCATTTCGATCCATTGCTGGCCCTGTTGCCAGACGGGCGAGGCACTTGCAATCCTGAGAGTCCCGCCGTCCGGCATGCACTCGACCGCGTTTCGGACCAGGTTAAGAATCACCTGGCGCACTGGCGCCCGGCTAGCCGCCAGATCTGTTGATGCTTCGCTCAAAATCAGATCGCAGTCAACATCGCCGTCTCTGAACAGACTGTCTTGAAACAGGGCGTGCAGGGCTCTCAATTCTCGATTAAGGCTTGTTGGCTCGTCGGTGTTCTGGTTGGGCTCTTGGCTCTCACCCATTTGCACTAACATATTGCCAGCGCGCTCAAGCTCTTCCCGGATGATGTCCAGTTGTTCCCGGACTTGTTCATTTTCAAGCCGCCCCCGCAGTTGAAAAATATACTGCTGAATGATGGTTAAGGGATTGCTGATCTCATGAATGTGACGTCGTACGTTGTCTCGGGCAAGGGCCTGGTCAATATCCCCTGCTGTGACATCGTCCTGACCTTTTGCCTCTTTGCTCGCCATCAGGTGTGATAATCGTGCGCAGAACATTTCAGCCAGTTCCAGCGTTGACGCCATGTTTACGGCATCGGTGCCAATCACGAAAACACCCTTACAGCCGCCTTCGAACAGCACCGGAACAGCCATCAGGGAGGATGTATTGAGTAGCGCCATTAATTGTTTGTCGAGCACGTTGGGAGAGCGGTCAGCCAGCAGCACAGCTTTTTTATTCCTGAAGCTTTGCGTCAGCACACTGCCTGCGGAAGTGGCTACAATCGTCATGTCGGCCGGTTCGCCTTGACTATCTGATGCCAGGATCAGATAGTCATTGTCGACTCTGAAAAACAGACTGGGGCAACCTGTTAGCAGAGTGAGGTTGCCCACTGTGCTGGCGAGCACCAGGCCCGAACCGTCGACCAGGCTGAGAGCCTGGTCGGTCATGGTCTGGCGAATAACAGTATTACGCAATGTCTGGCTTGCCTTTTGGCCGTCGTAGGCATGTTCAAGAGCAACACCCAACGATTGCGCGAGGGCAGAAACTTCATTATTAATGCGCAGTGATAATTCCCGGGTGAGATCTTCACTAAGATTGAAGATGGTACCTGCGGCAGCAATACCGGCCTCGTCGGACTGAGCCAGCCGTGTAGACAGATTAATCAGCTTGACCAGATGGGCTGCATCACAAATTTCCGACGCCGGAGCCTTTTGATAACGCACGGCATCTGCTGCCATCTGCCCCAGCCCCCAGGCCTGAGCAAGCTGCGCTCCGATCTCTGCCTGGTGATCGAGATACTGCTGTTGAAGATCACCCGGAGTCATTTTCAGAGCAATCAGTTCGCCAATGTTATGGAGCATTCCCAGCATAAAGGCTTCGTCCGCCGAGGGGTAGCGGGTAAGCGTGGCGAGGGTTTTGGCAGTCAGTGCGGTGGTGAGAGAGTGGCGCCAGAAATCACGAAGTTGCTGCCACTGGTCTGCACCAAGATCGAACATCAACTGCCGGAGTGCGGCAGTGAGAATCAGGGTGCGTAAACGTTCAGTGCCAAGCCGGAGCAGTGCATGCTCAGCCGAGCGAATTTCTCCCGACCGGCCGTAGAGTGATGAGTTAGCCATGGCCAATACTTGCGCCGTGAGTGCCGTGTCGGCCGAGATAATATCGCTGATATGACGGTAGCTGTCTTCCTTTCGACACGCTTCCAGCGCCCTGAGCGTGACTTCGGGGAGGCTGGGTAATTCTGTGTTGGGCGATATCTTCATGGAGTTGCCGATTATGTATATCCGAGATGTCCCTTACCATCACAGTAATATTTAGATCTTAAACAATTAGTTCCATAAAATAAATACGTGTCGTCTCTCTGGCTATATTATTTTGCATGTTCGCGATAGACTTGAATTCGCAGATTAGTCTGTTCTATTCCATTGGCCGTGGTTTTGAAGTTAGCATCAAAGAGAAGTCGATGACGGATTCGAGGCATATTTCAGCCCAGCCCAAGGTTATTGCTGTCACCGGCGGTAAGGGTGGTGTTGGTAAAACTTCTGTTGCCATCAATCTTGCGCTGGCCCTTACGCGCGAGGGCCACAGCGTGCTGCTGCTCGACGGAGACTTGGATCTTGCCAATGTTGCCATCATGCTGGGCCAGTATCCGAAACACACTCTGGAACACGTACTTCGCCGAGAATGCACGCTTGACGAAATCATCATGGAGGCGCCTCTTGGGCTGCATGTGGTTCCAGGGGCATCGGGGGTGCAACGCTGCATGGAGATGGGTGTTGCGGGCAGTCTTGATTTGCTCAAGAGCCTTGCTGCACTGGAACGCCGTTACGATTATGTTCTGATTGATACTGCCGCTGGCTTGCAGCCAGTTGTGCTTCACATGATTGCCTCCGCTGCCATGGCCTGTGTGGTGGTAACTCCTGACCCTGCTTCTTTAACCGATGCATTTTCGCTAATCAAGGTGTTGCAACGGCAAGGCTACCGGCGCACCCCAAGTGTGCTAGTTAACATGGCTCACGGTGCCAGTCAGGCACAATCGATATTTCAGCGCTTTGCAGCGGCAGCACAGAGCCACTTGAACATGCGGCCACATTATTTGGGCGCCATCTGGCGTGACGAGACACTGCGCCAATCAGTGATCACCCAGCGCCCGGTGGCCTTGCTGGCTCAGTCAGACCCGTCCTGCCGGCAGTTTCACTCACTGGCGGACAGGGTGAAGATAAGATTGGAACAACTGCCGCCCAGAAAATCCGGAGTTGCAGCCCATTGGTACAAGGCTGTTCGTAGATCGGAGGAGGGTAGACCGACAGCAACGCCCACGCCCACTAACGAACCCACGCCAACAAAAGCCGACCTTGGGACCCGGGTTCAGCAGGCCGTTGTCGAATTCGATGATCTTGTCTCTGATCCGTCATTGCCGCCAATGCTTCGTAAAGAGGCATTGGCGGCCTGCTTTGCACTGCTTGGGCGCTCTATGGACGACGACACCTTAGAGATTATCCAGACCGGATTGGCAGCACTTGACTGGGAAGCCCTGAGCGCTCCTCAACGAACCCAATTCGGCACTCATTTGCGACATTTGGCAAGCCAGATCGCGCCTGGGTCTTCGAGGCCGGAAGGCGTCCAGTCTGTGACTCGAGACTCCGATCGGGAGCCGCATTACGATCAGGTTATATTTGGCGACCAGGAGCGTCTGCTGAAAACCCTTCGCGAACAACCCAGCAACATCTCTCTGGACCACTTTCTGCGCGGGTTGGCAGGTAAAGCGAGTAACCGGTTCGAGAGTTGAAATTCAGCATCTTGAGGTTATTCTTCCCCGCTCATATTCATATTTTTTGCCGTATCTCACCTGGCTGTCACTCACAATGCGAGAATGTTGATCTCCATCGTTGTCAATTTTCGGCGAAGTGTGGGAGGCCTTCAACTGGGAATGCCACGCTTACTTTCAAGTCGATGCAGGTAACGGCACCGGTATTTGTTAATATGACCCCCCTTCCCATCCTGATAACGATTAAGCGCTGCGAAATGAATGCTCCTTTTAAGCTGCGGCCCTACCAGCAGGAAGCCGTTGATGCCACGTTGAAACATTTTCGAAAATCGGATGATTCTGCCGTTATTGTGTTGCCGACCGGCGCAGGTAAAAGTCTGGTGATTGCCGAGTTGGCCCGTCTTGCCCGGCGTAAAATTCTGGTGCTGACCCACGTAAAAGAGCTGGTTGAGCAGAATCACGCCAAATACGAGAGCTACGGGTTAACCGGCGGCGTTTTCTCCGCTGGTTTAAAACGTAAGGAAAATCGGCATCAGGTGACCTTCGCCAGTGTGCAGTCCGTATCGGCTAATCTGGACCAGTTCAGAGATGAATACTCTTTGATCATCATCGATGAGTGCCATCGGGTGAGTGGTGATGACAGCAGTCAGTATCAAACAATCATCGAGCTTCTACGGCAACAGAATGACTCTCTTAAAGTGCTCGGGTTAACCGCTACACCCTATCGTCTGGGCATGGGCTGGATCTATCGCTATCACTATCGGGGCTTTGTTCGTGGCTGTAGTGATGAGCAGGACAAGCCCTTTGGGCATTGCATTTATGAACTGTCGTTGAGCTATATGATTAATCGGGGGTATCTCACCCGGCCTGAGCTGGTTAACGCGGCGGTGGCGCAATACGATTTCTCTGCGCTGTCGCAGAACCGCTTTGGCGAATATGCCGAAAAAGACGTTAACCAGCTGCTGGGCAAACATCAGCGTGTAACCCGGGCCATTATTGAACAGGTGATGGAGCTGGCCGTTAAGCGTAAGGCGGTGATGATCTTTGCGGCAACGGTGGACCATGCGAAGGAGATCACCGGGTACTTGCCGGAACATCAGAAAGCCTTGATTACCGGCGCTACCGATCTGAACGAACGGGATTCGCTGATTCAGCGCTTTAAACAGCGACAGTT
Organism: Marinobacter sp.; assembly: GCA_036960525.1. Lineage (GTDB taxonomy): Bacteria > Pseudomonadota > Gammaproteobacteria > Pseudomonadales > Oleiphilaceae > Marinobacter. Next base: position 3,324 of record JBALXR010000039.1, on the reverse strand, counting down.
AAAGTATCTGGTGAATGTATCCGTACTCACCACGGGATTTGATGCGCCCCATGTGGACTTTATCGCGATTCTTCGCCCGACCCAGTCGGTCAGCCTGTATCAACAGATTGTGGGTCGAGGTCTTCGCTTGGACGACGGTAAAGAGGATTGTCTGGTGATTGATTACGCGGGCAACAGTGTCAATCTGTATCACCCGGAAGTGGGAGAGAAGAAACCGAACCCGGATTGTGAACCGGTGCAGGTATTCTGCCCGGGCTGCGGTTTTGCCAATATCTTCTGGGGCAAAGCAGACAGTGAAGGCCATATTGTCGAGCACTACGGTCGCCGCTGCCAGGGGCTGCTAGAGCCGGCTGAAGAGGATGAAGCTGCAGCGCAGAAAAAACGCCCTGAACAGTGCGATTACCGTTTTCGTTTCAAAGAGTGCCCACACTGCGGTGCCGAGAATGATATCGCGGCCCGTAACTGCCAGCAGTGTAAAAAAGCCATTATCGACCCGGATGATCAGCTAAAAGACGCCCTGAAACTGAAAGATGCCATGGTGATCCGCTGTGCTGGGGTCACCTTAAGCGTCCATCACGGCAAAACCGACAGCAAAAACGAGAACAAACTGAAAATCACCTATCACAGTGAAGACGGGGAAGAACTCAGCGAGTCTTTTGATTTCAGCAAACCGGCACAGCGCAACGTGTTTAACAGGCTGTTTGGGCGGCGTTTCGCGAATGGCCAGGCCCCGCAAGTATTCAGCAGGATTGAACAGGTGCTTGAGGTGCAAGCCTTGATGCCTGTACCGGATTTTGTGATTGCCCGCAAACAAAAGCACTACTGGCAGGTGCAGGAACGGATTTTTGATTATCAGGGTAACTATCGAAAGGCGTATTGAGCAGGCGCGGGTCTTTATGGGGTCAGACCCTTATGTGGTCAGGCACCTCAGCGACAAGTCCTTCTCCAGCCGGTAGGTGTCGAAATCCCGGGCCAGAAAGAGTTGGCCCTTGAAGTGTTGCATGGCTTCGGCTGCCAATTGGTTGATGTTGGGCGTGCCGCCCGGCGCGGACTGGTAGCGTGAGCTGAAGTGGGTAAGTATCAGGCTGGGCAACTGGGCCTGTTGAGCAAACCGGGCCACCTGTTCTGCGGAACTGTGCTGTGGCCAAGGCCCAACCCGGTCGGCCACGTCTTGTGTGTAGGTGGCTTCGTGAATCAGCGCATGGCTTCCCTTGCAGGCGTCGGTCAGTAGGGCAGGGTCGTCATTGTCACCGGCGACGATCAGGCGGCGGGCAACGCGGGGTGTCTGTGTGTAATCGTCGCTTCTTAGCCGGCCGCCGTCCTCCAGAATTACGTCATGGCCTTTCTGCAGCTCGCCCCAACCAGGCCCGGGTTCAATGCCATCCTCGTTCAGTTTGTTCTGCAAGAGTTGTCGCTCGATGTTGCGCTCTGTGAACACGTAGGCACGGCAGGGCACCCGATGGGACAAGGCCACGGCTGTCACCCTGAAGTCTGGATCCTGCCAGCAGAAGCCTGGTGCCTCAGAATCGATGAAGTTCAGGGCATAGCCCAGACTGGAGTCGCTGTTTTCGAGCGTCGCGGTGATGAAATAGTGAGTCTGGACGGGGGCGATGACATCCAAAGGTTCTGTGCGGCCCAGCATGGAGGCACTGGTGAGCAACCCCGGCAGGCCGAAGGTGTGGTCACCGTGAATATGGGTGATGAATATTGCCCGCAATTGCATCACGGAGTGGTGAGCGCGTAGCAATTGGTGCTGGGTGCCTTCGCCACAGTCCACCAGGTACCAGGGTTTGTGGCCCGAGTGCGACAGAGCCAGGGCGGTTACGTTGCGTGAACGTGTTGGTGTTCCGCCAGACGTGCCCAGAAAGGTGAATTCCATGGTTCCTCGTTTTCGTTCAGTGTTGGGTCAGCGCAAAACTGAGTAGCCAGCGGTTGCCGCGCTCAATCTTCGAAACCCGGTGTTGGTAAAGGTCCGACCGGAAGAGTATGACTCGCCCAAACAGATTGAATACGTTTTTTTCGCAGAGGAACTCACCGCCGGCTTTGGGCTTAACCAGTACGCAATTGAGCTTGTACAGCCGGCCTTCGGAGATCATGTCCACATGGGGAACCACCTTGTGGCCCTGTGGATAACGCACCAGGTAAATGCTCAGGCGTTTGGAATGGAGAAGAATCCGGGTTTTTACGTTTAATGACATGGTTACTACTCCAGAACCTTCGGCCAATTCACATCCGCCTGACGAATAAACCCGTCAGGATTTTCTAGCCACTGATCTTGCACTGACTGGTTGTAGTTCAGGTACAGGCGGCCCTCCCGTATCGACCAGTGTTTCGGGTCCCCCTTGGCAAGGTAGCCCTCGCTGACCGCCCAGGCACAATAGCCGCCATAGGCCGGTGCGTAGCGCTCAGGGTTCGATTTGAAGCGGGCAAGGTTCTCGGAGTCTGCAAACCGCCAGGTAGCCCCCTGGTACTCGGCGGTGTAGTTGCCGGAGCCCTTGGTGGGTTGTCCTGTCTCGAAGTAACTGACAGTGTCGTACCCGCCGGCGCCGGTGTTGCTCAGTAGGCCGGTGTAGACGGGCGATTCGGAAGCCATTGCGCTGGTTGTGAACATCAGCGTAGCGGCGATTAACCCTAAGAGTCTATTCATGTCACTTTCCCCTTTTGGTGACGGCGAGAATTACTGAGACAACGTTGAGGGGGTTTTGTTACGTAAAATTTTACTATAGAGATGCCACCTTCATGGTCGTGATGCCCAAACTTCGGTACCTATAGTAAACCGGATTTTATCATGTCGAACATGTCCAGAATCCGCGCTATAAACTGGTCTTTCGGGCGAAAGCTGCTTTGGGTGCTGATGGTAACGTCCTGCTGCAGGTGATTCAGTAGCTTGTGCAGGCGCCGGCGATGCAAACCGACCGCCGCTTGAACGGGGTCGAATACAACACCGGAAAAGGCTGCAAACGCCGCCAATAAGGCCATCACAGCGACCATAACGCTGGCTGTCGTCGCCAGCGAAGGCTCCGGTGGAAACCAGCTGTAGTAAAATCCGCCGATGGTTTCACCAAGAATAAAGTCTTGAGTGGCCAGGGTCTTTGCGAGCATGGATGCGAGCACCACCCCGAGCCCAATGCCGCCCGGGGTAAATTTCTGGAACGCGAACGCGCCCAACACCGTGCATGAAATGCTGTTGGTGATATCGGCCGACGCCGTTCGGGTCATCCGGTACTGACTGAGAGCGTCCGCGACCAGCGGTTCAATCAGGGTGCTAAACCGCTGGTGCTCTGCCGGCTTGCAGGTATGGCTTTCATACGCAGCCTCCAGCGC
>JBALXR010000038.1:23607-26988 GCA_036960525.1 Marinobacter sp. | reverse complement strand
GTGTGGTTTTTCGGCAAAAACAAGTCAGGCCTTAATGGCCTGCGGCGAGAAATTTGCTTTTGTGAACATTCTGGACAACCCGGAACTGCGTGAAGCGCTGAAAGTGCACTCTAGCTGGCCTACATACCCGCAGCTATATATTAGTGGCGAATTGATTGGCGGCTGCGACATCATCATGGAAATGTCGGAAAACGGCGAACTGGCCACAGCTTTGAAAGCTGCGTGTAAGCAGACAGAAGCCTGAAGCGAAATTTTTAGCGTCAACAAGATCTGCACGTTGCGACTGAAACCTGCGCAGTTGGAATAAAACTCGCGCAATTGAAACAATGTGCAGTGAGAATAGAAAATGCCGGCTACATGCCGGCATTTTTTGTTTCAGGTGCAGAGATTTTAACCCGTTTTGCTTCGCAGAGAACCCACCACCGCGTTCAGTGCGCGATCAATTAGCGCTCCTTGTTCGAGCAGTGTTAGCCGGCCCCGGCACATTTCCATGGCGAGCTCGGTGCGGGTTTTTTCAATCACTTTCAGGCCCATGCGGTTAACGAATACAAAACAGTCGGCCTCTTCAATAATAGCCGACAGTTTGCAGCGGAAGCTGGCGCCGTTTACCAGGCTAAATTCTACCCAGCTGCCCGTTTCAATCTGGTCAATCTGATCCATGTATTCAGAAATGGAGTTGTCTTGCAGTTCTTTGCCGATGTCGAATTTTTCAGAATCCGGCGCGACTACCAAAGGCTCTGTTCGGGTTTCCATAGCAGCATTGGTGCGGAAAGCTTCGGCTAATTCATATTTGAGCTGGGCCATCATTTCGTCGAGTTTGGACGAATTGAACGACACTTCTTCAAGCCCCGCGCGTAAGGTCTTCAGCAACCCGGGCACCACACGAACCCATTGGTCACGCTCGGCCTCGTCGTGATGAGGGTGAAGGCACCAAATCAGATCGTCCAGCACTTTTACCGACTCGTTCCAGCGATGTTCCATTTCGTCTCTGAGGTAGGTCAGAAACATAACCCGGCTCCAACCATTAACGACGATGGTGTGGATGGTTTGCGGCAGTTTGTAACGGGCCAGCTTTTCTTTCAATATCGTGTCTACGGTTTTCTGTGCTTTCTGAGATTTTATGCGGCCACGCTCAGCTTCGCGGGTGCGCTGTTCCACCAGGGATGAACGTTTGTTCTCGCGCTCCAGAAAGGCGTCGAATTCGTCATTCAGGGCAACAAACAGAGATACGTCGCCGTCAAACTCTTCAAGAATGCGCTGCACAATGGTGTGAATCTGGTTATACAGTTTATCTTTCGACTTTTCGTCGCTGTTGCTCCAGCCAATACCGGCGCGGGCAAGGTTGTTGAGCAGGCGCCGAGCAGGATGGCCGCCATGACTAAAGAAGGTTTTATCGCGCATTACCACTTTTAATATGGGTATTTGCAAGCGGCTGACCAGCACCTGAATGGGTGCTGACAAGTTATCGTCGTCGAGAATGAAATCGAACAGCATAGACACAAGATTAATGAGGTCTTCATCTGCCTCGGTTATCGCGGTTTTGCGGCCGTCTTTGCGCGTCACCTGCGCCAGAAGTTGGTGCATCAACTCCAATAAATCTACGGTTAGCGGTTCACCCTGACTTAGGTCTTCACCGAAGCCTGTGTAGCTAGCGCTGTCGAATGCGTTCTGCGCAGGCAAAGCGTTTAGAAGCTCACCAAGCTCGGCGGTAGACACTCGGTGTACCGGGCGGCTGTCGGAACGCTGCTGCGGCATACCGGCGTTGCTACGCTGGCGCGCAAGCATGCTGCGTATTTGTTCGAATACTGCGCTTCCGCTTGCAACATCAACCTGCGAGGCACCCGTTGGTTCCGCGCCACCGGCTGCTTTGCCGTCACTGCCTTGATTTTTCGCGCTATTTTTACCCTGATGGCGGAAGTGAGGGATAATCCCGGCCTTCACCAAAATGCGGTTGGCTTCGTCTAATAGCATGCCAAGATTCGACATGACGTAGCGGTCGAACTGCTTTAGCAGAATCAGGCGCTCACGAATCTGGATTTCCATGGGCTGTATGGCGTGTATGAACGCTTGACCCAAGTATTCTGGAGCCAGGGGGTTGGCTATAACACCGTCTGCGGTTTTGTATATTTGACTGAAACGCGCCTCCAGCTGAATCAACTGGCCTTGAAAGTGCGCTTTGGCTTTTCCGGCCATGGCGTTCAGCGCAACTTGTTCTTCCAGGTCATCATTACCCACAAGTGCGAGGCTGTCTGCTTCTATCACCTGGGGTTGGTTATCGGTATTGGTCAGGCTGGGTGGTGACACAAAAAACGAACTAATAGCTTCGTTGAACTGGCGCTCAACACCCTTGCGCTTAATGCGGATTTCCCGCATGGCTTCAAAGTAGCGGTTTTGTTCGTTATTGTTGCGGCAGTTGTTGGCGAGCTCAAACAGCGAGTCGTCAACAGCGTCCAGTGCGCCCTGTAATAGGTCGCCCAAGCCGGCAACAACGGTTTCTCGAACGCGTACTACTTCGGGTGGAACAGGCCCGGCTTCTCCGTTGGCGCCTTTCTGACGCTGGTAGATGTAATGAAGGCCGGACTGTTCGCTCATGGCAGGTTCCTGTCTGTCTCGCTCCGCCTTGGCCGTTTATAGGCTGCTTCAACAGCGGGAATTGCAATTATTTTTTTAATTTAACCCATCTGAATATCTTTTTATACGTTTGCTTTTTAGTTTTCAAGACGAACTCTCAAAATTATGCACCAACAGTCATTAAGGCCGGCGCGATGTTCAGCGGCCAAGCCCGCGCTTCTTGCGTTTTTTTGGATGCACAATGGCCGCCTTCACAACGTTGTCTTTAATCTGTAGCACTTCAACTCTATGCCCGCCAACTCTCAGGCACACGTTGCTATCGGGAATGTTCTCCAGAGTTTCGGTTATTAGCCCGTTAAGGGTTTTAGGGCCATCTAATGGCAATTTCCAGGACAAACTTTTGTTTATGACCCGCAGCGAAGCTGTGCCGTCAATAATATAGGTGCCATTATCTTGGGGAATAATATCTGGGCTGGTGGATGCATAGTCGGTAGTGAATTCGCCCACAATTTCTTCAAGAATGTCTTCCAGCGTGGCCAGGCCCAGCACTTCGCCGTATTCGTCTACTACAATGCCAAAACGACGGCGGCCCTTTTGAAAGTTAATCAGCTGGGTGTTTAATGGTGTGCTTTCCGGAACAAAGTAAGGCTCGGTGCAGAGTTGTACAATCATGTCTTTATTCAAGTCATCTTTTTGCAGCAGTTTGGTGGTGTTGCGCAAATGCAGAATGCCCTGAATGTCATTGATATCGCCTTTATAAACCGGTAAACGGGTGTGTTGGCTGTTGCGTAACAGGCGCAGAATGCTGTC
>JBALXR010000038.1:0-23508 GCA_036960525.1 Marinobacter sp. | reverse complement strand
TAGGTCGTCATCCAGATCAATTCCGACGACTTCGTTGCGGGGCACCATAATGTCCGTCACGGTCACTTTTTCCAGGTCCAGTATGCTTACCAGCATATCTTTATGCTTGGCTGGAATCAGCGCACCGGCTTCGTTCACCAGAGTGCGCAGTTCCTCGCGGCTAAGGTGATCGTTTGCGATGTCTTCCGGAGACACCCGCAGTAATTTCAATATGCCACCGGTGAACAGGTTTACCGCCCACACTACCGGGTAGAGTATTTTTAGCAGCGGAGCCAGAATATAGCTGGCAGGGAAAGCGATTTTTTCCGGAAACAGTGCGGCCAATGTTTTTGGCGTAACCTCTGCAAAAATCAGGATAACAATGGTCAGTAGCACGGTGGCTATGGCAATACCGGCGTCGCCCCAGATGCGTATGGCGATGACTGTGGCAATGGCCGAGGCAAAAATATTAACGAAGTTGTTGCCAATCAGGATAACGCCGATCAGCTGATCGGTTCGTTGCAGAAGCCTGTGGGCGCGCTTGGCACCTTTGTGACCGGTTTGCGCCATGTGCTTCAGGCGATACCGGTTCAGCGACATCATTCCGGTTTCAGAGCTGGAAAAGAAGGCCGATAGTAGAATCAGTCCGGCTAGTGTTATAAACAGCGCGGTCAGCGATGTTTCGTTCAAGCGAGGTGTCCTCTTATTTGTGGAGAGCGCGGGAGGTAAAGTGGCATAGCCAACTTTGGCGGTGAGCGCGTTACAGTTTTATAGGCCGCGATGGAAAATAAGTTCCAGCACCAGCTTGCTGCCATAGAACGCTACCATTAATAGCGCGCAGCCTGCCAGTGTCCAGCGGCTAGCGGTCACCCCACGCCAGCCTCTGGTGTGGCGGCCAATCAGCAAGGCCACAAACACCAGCAGCGAGAGTACCGAAAACAGAGTTTTGTGGGCAATGTCCTGGGCGAACAGATCTTCCACAAAAAGAGCGCCGGTAACAATGGCTAGAATCAGTAGCACAACACCGGCCCACACCAGTTCGAACAATACTGACTCCATGGTTTGCAGGGGGGGCAGGTTGCGCAACAGACGGCTGTTGTAGTTGCTTTTAAGCTGGCGGTTCTGGATGGACAACAGCACGGCTTGAATAGCTGCCAGGCTGAACAGACTGTAAGCAGTAACTGACAGGGCAATGTGGGTAAGCATGCCGTAGCTGTGCTCTGGCACCAGCCGCGCCGGAGTGGGCGCTGCCAGCGCGACAATAATGGTCATGCCGGCCAGGGGGTATACGCCCAATAGAAGGTTTTGCAGGGGCTTGGTAAGATTCAGTCCCAATAGTAAGAATGTGATCAGCCAGGAGATAATCAGCGAGCTGCGCACAATGCTGAAATCGAAGCCGCCATCGTGGTGCACAATCTGAGTGATGAGCAATGCGTGGCCCACCAGGGCCAAAATGCCCACCAAAGTGGTCATTGCCAGGCTGCTTTGCACCTGGCCGCGGAAATGAAGAGCCTGCAAGGCCGTGCCAATGCTGTATAACAGAAGTGAGGTAACCGCTAGAATCAGCGTTCCCATAAAGTGTTAATCCTGGGCTGCCCTATATGCCACTGTTCAGGCTGAGGTTTACGGCGCATTAAAAGTGATTTCACTGAGCTGGTCGTTTCGGGACGATAGTCTGGTTATAATGTGTCAATTATGCAACCGGAATCAACAGACCCCGGGGTCTGTTGATTCCTGAATACTCTTATCCGGGTACGGAAGAACCGCATGTTTGAAAATCTACAGGACCGACTCTCCGGCAGTCTGCGCAAAATCACGGGTCAGGCGCGGCTTACCGAAGACAATATCAAAGATACGCTACGTGACGTTCGCATGGCGCTGCTTGAAGCCGACGTTGCTCTGCCGGTGGTTAAGGACTTCGTAGAGAGTGTTCGCCAGCGTGCCATTGGCCAGGAAGTTCAGCGTAGCCTGACACCCGGCCAAGTATTCGTAAAAGTGGTGCAGCAGGAGCTTGAGCGGGTGATGGGCGAGGCCAACACCGGCCTGAACCTGTCTGTTACTCCGCCTGCCGTTATCATGATGGCGGGTCTGCAGGGTGCCGGTAAAACCACCACCGTTGCCAAGCTGGCGCGATTCCTGAAGGAGCGCGAAAAGAAAAGCGTGATGGTGGTCAGTGCCGACATCTACCGCCCGGCCGCTATCAAACAGCTGGAAACTCTGGCCAACGAGGTAGGCGTAGAGTTCTTCCCCAGCTCCGCCGATCAAGATCCGGTAGCCATTGCTGAGGGCGCCATCAGCGCAGCGCGTAAAAAGCACATTGATGTGGTGATACTGGATACGGCCGGCCGCCTTGCCATTGATGAAATGATGATGGGCGAAATCAGCCGCCTGCATGCCGCGGTAAAACCGATAGAAACCCTGTTCGTGGTAGACGCCATGACCGGGCAAGACGCCGCCAACTCCGCCAAGGCTTTTAACGAAGCCCTGCCGCTGACCGGCGTGGTGCTCACTAAAACCGACGGCGATGCCCGCGGTGGTGCGGCCCTGTCTGTGCGTCACATTACCGGCAAGCCGATCAAGTTTCTGGGTGTGGGTGAAAAATCCGACGCTTTGGAACCGTTCCATCCAGACCGAGTGGCGTCACGCATTCTGGGTATGGGCGATGTGCTCTCCCTGATAGAGGAAGCCGAGCGCAAGCTGGACCAAAGCAAAGCCGAGAAACTCACCAAAAAGATCAAGAAAGGCAAAAGTTTTGATCTTGAAGACTTCCGCGACCAGCTCCAGCAAATGAAAAGCATGGGCGGCATTGGTGGCCTGATGGATAAGCTGCCGGGCATGGGCCAGATGGCCAAGGCAGCCCAGCAGCAGGTAAACGATAAGTCTATGGGGCAAATGGAAGCGATCATCTGTTCCATGACGTCTAAAGAGCGCCGTTACCCTGACACCATCAACAATTCCCGCAAGCGCCGTATTGCCAATGGTTCCGGTTCGCAGATTCAAGATGTGAACCGGCTGCTGAAGCAGCACAAGCAAATGCAGAAGATGATGAAAAAATTCAGTAAGAAAGGCGGAATGGCCAACATGATGCGCGGTTTGGGTGGTATGATGCCGCCCGGCGGTGGAGGCGGTCAGCCTCCCTTTGGTCGTATGTAAAATGCCTTACGCCTAAAACAGGGAAACAACCGGTTTCGCTGTTTTCTTTGGCGCTCTTTTAGCATAGAATAGCGCCCCTTTCGAGTATGGGTCTTCATGCTAGCCACTTCTGGCTGCATTGAATCGTACAAAGTTCGTACAACAGAACAGGATATTGGTTAAATGGTAAAAATCCGTTTGGCTCGCGGCGGCTCCAAGAAGCGCCCGTTCTACCATCTGACAGTGACCGACAGCCGCAAAGCACGCGACAGTCGTTTTATTGAACGTGTCGGCTTCTTCAACCCGATCGCCCGTGGCCAGGAAGAACGTCTGCGCGTTGATCTTGAGCGTGTTGCGCACTGGATCGGCCAAGGCGCACAGCCTAGCGATCGCGTTGCTCAACTGCTGAAAACCGCAGGTTAATCTACCAGAGCAATCTGGAAATTAGCCTGACACACACCGGGGTGACTCACATGGCAGAATCCTCGCAGGAAACTGTGATCGGCCGTATTACCGCGGTGTTTGGGATCAAGGGTTGGCTGAAAGTCTATTCTTTTACTGATCCCAGAGACGGAGTGCTGAACTACCGCAACTGGACCCTGGTTCAGGACGGCAAGCGTATTCCCGTCAAGCTTGAAGAGGGTCGCCGCCAAGGGCAGGGGATCGTCATCAGGCTGAAAGGTATTGATGACCGTGATGTTGCCCAGCGCTACTGCGGGGCTGACATTCACGTGCCAACCGAACAGTTACCAGAGCTGCCCAAGGGTGACTATTACTGGTATCAGTTGGAAGGCCTTGAAGTGTTCACGGTTGAAGATGAATGCCTGGGAACAGTGCATCATATGCTGGAAACCGGCGCCAACGACGTATTGGTAGTGCAGGCAAGCCCTGCGTCTATTGATCAGCGCGAACGGCTAATTCCATATTTGCCTGACGAAATTGTTATGCAAGTGGATTTAGCGAATAAGCGCATGGTGGTTGACTGGGATCCGGAGTTTTAAGGGTGTGGATTGGCGCTGTCAGTCTGTTCCCGGAAATGTTTGCAGCGGTAACCGATTATGGCATCACCAGCAGGGCAGTGCGTGACGGGTTAGTTACCTTTCATAGCTGGAACCCGCGGGATTTTACCCATGATCGCCACCGCACGGTAGACGACCGCCCCTACGGTGGCGGCCCCGGTATGCTGATGAAAATTCAGCCGCTACGGGATGCTATTCACGCTGCACGGCAAGCGGCTCCGGGCCCGGCTTGTGTAGTGTATTTATCGCCTCAGGGTGAAACTCTGAATCAGGCAGTTGTGGAATCTCTGGCAGCAGAGCAGCGGCTAATACTGGTGGCGGGCCGTTACGAGGGCGTTGATGAGCGTCTGATTACGGCAGAAGTAGATCGTGAAGTGTCACTGGGAGACTTTGTGCTTTCCGGTGGCGAACTGGCAGCCATGGCTGTGATTGATGCGGTTACGCGCCTCATCCCCGGAGCGCTGGGTCATGCGCAGTCGGCAGAGCAGGATTCGTTCGCCGACGGTTTACTGGATTGTCCGCACTATACCCGGCCCGAAGTGTATGAAGGTCAGGCGGTGCCGGATGTTTTGTTGGGCGGTCACCATGATCAGATCCGGCGTTGGCGGCTTAAACAGTCGCTGAGGCGAACCAGCGAGCGACGCCCCGACCTGCTTGAAAAGCGGGAGTTTTCGGAAGAAGAGCGCAAGCTGCTGGCAGAGATTTTAAACGAACCGTGTGCCTCTGAATCTTCAGGGCATTAAAAGATTGGGAATCAGGAGCATAACGATGAGCGGCAAGAACAACATCATCAATCAAATTGAAACAGAACAGATGACCAAGGACATTCCGCCGTTCGCGCCGGGTGATACCGTGGTCGTTCAGGTTCGCGTAACTGAAGGCACCCGTGAGCGTCTGCAGGCCTTTGAAGGCGTTGTAATTGGTAAGCGCAACCGTGGCATGAACTCTTCTTTTATCGTCCGTAAGATTTCCTACGGCGTGGGCGTAGAGCGTACATTCCAGAGTTTCTCCAAGCTGATTGAAAGCGTTACAGTGAAGCGTCGTGGCGTTGTGCGTCAGGCTAAACTGTACTACTTGCGCGACCTGTCCGGTAAGGCAGCTCGTATCAAGGAAAAGCTGGGCTGATTGGCCTCTCGCCATGTCCAGTGTTAAAAAAGGCAGCCACGGCTGCCTTTTTTGCGTTTCGGCAGAAGATGAGGCAATCATCACGCGCTTCTGCGATGCCATCTGGCTGGAGGATGGCCTTAGCGAAAAAACCCGCGAAGCCTACCGCAGCGATCTGGGCGGCCTGGCGCAGTGGCTTCAGAGCCAGCCCGGCACGCCGTTTTTGACAGCCGCCCAGCGTAGCGATTTACTGACCTGGTTGTCCGTCGCCCTGGCAAGCGGCGTAAAAGCCTCTACGGCTGCACGCCGGTTGTCTGGCATTCGCCGCTTTTACCGCTATTTGCTCCGCGAAGGCTTGATACCCGAAGACCCAACCCTTCGCATAGACAGCCCCAAGCTCACGCGACCGCTTCCAGACACCCTCACCGAAGCGGAAGTAGACGCGCTGCTGACCGAACCAGACCCCGAAGTGCCTATAGAGCTGCGCGACAAAGCCATGCTGGAAATTCTGTACGGCTGTGGCTTACGGGTTACCGAATTAACGTCATTGCGGTTGGATCAGGTGAACTTGCGCCAAGGCGTTGTGCGTATTACCGGTAAAGGCGATAAAGACCGCCTGGTGCCCTTAGGCGAAGAGGCCATAGACTGGCTGCTGCGCTATATAAAAGAAGCACGACCGGAATTGCTAAAAGGCCACGCCTGTGACGACCTGTTTCCCGGTAACCGCCCAAAAGCCATGACGCGCCAAACGTTCTGGCATCGCATCAAGCATTACGCTTTGCGCACCGGCATTCAAAAACACCTGTCGCCGCATACTCTACGTCACGCTTTTGCAACCCATTTGCTCAATCACGGAGCAGATTTACGGGTGGTGCAAATGCTGCTGGGCCATGCGGATTTGTCTACGACCCAGATATACACCCACGTGGCTCGCCAGCGCCTGCAAGAACTGCATCGGCAACATCACCCTCGGGGATGAGTACTGGTGCGAGCGAGGGTGAGGCAGAAAACGAGAGCGAGTATGTTTGTTTTGCTGCTCTTCTTCGTCGCTTTTTTGCTACCCTAAGCCAAAGCTGAATTAACTCGGTCTGTTTTTTACTCACATTGCGGACACCCATATGTCTTTTTCTTTGCCTGTTATTTCCCGTCTTGTTGCCGCCGCCCTGCTGGGTGGCTTACTGCTGCCAGCATTCGCCGCTGCAGCGGATATTGAAGAACGCATCACCCAGCGCCTGCAAGCCGCCGTACCCGGCCTGCAGGTAGAAAGCATGGTACCGGCCAAAGCGCCGGGCATATACGAAGTGCACACCAACAGCGGTCAGATTGTGTACGCTACCGAAGATGCGGAATATCTGTTTATTGGTGACTTGGTCAAACTTGAAAACGCTGGTTACGTCAACCTTACTGAACAGGCACGCACTAGCCAGCGCCGGCAAACTATAAACGAGCACGCCAAAAATGGTGGCTTTATCCAGTACGCAGCCAAAGGCGAACAAAAAGCGGTGATTGACGTGTTTACCGACATCGATTGCGGTTACTGCCGCAAATTGCACGGCGAAATGGACGAACTTAACAAACTGGGCATCACCGTAAACTACTATGGCTTTCCCCGCTCCGGTCCGGGCACCGAATCCTTCCGCAAGTATGTGTCCGTGTGGTGCGCAGAAGACCCGCAAGCGGCTATGAACAAAGCCAAAAGCGGCGGCGCAATCAAGTCCGCTGACTGCGCCAACCCGGTGGCCGAGCAATACAACCTCGGTCGACTGGTCGGCGTAACCGGTACCCCCGCTATCGTATTGGAAGATGGAACATTAATGCCGGGCTACGTGCCCGCCAAAACCCTGGCGCGCGGTTTGGGTATTCTTTGAATAATGTGCATTCTTTAGGCAATCAGCCGCCGCCAGGTCTTATTCCGCAGGCTATGAGTGGGTATACTGTTTGGCCTTAATCATCAGCTATCAGCAACCATTGTCATCAGAGGTGAAAGTTTGAAACAGGTCAGTGTCGGAATTTGTGGGCTCGGAACCGTGGGCAGCGGAACCTTCAAAGTACTCACTCGCAACGCGGCGATTATTGCCGGCAGGTCAGGGTGCAACATCCAGATTACCCGCATTGCCAGCCGAACCCCTCGTTCAGATATCGACCTGGGCGGAGTTCCCTTCAGCACCGACGTCTATGACGTGGTGAACGATCCCGCTATTGATATCGTGGTGGAAGTGATTGGCGGCTACGATGCCGCTAAAGAACTGGTTCTGACCGCGATCAAAAACGGCAAGCACGTGGTCACCGCCAACAAAGCATTGATAGCTGAGCACGGCACAGAGATTTTCGCTGCAGCTGAAAAAGCCGGCGTAATTGTGGCCTATGAGGCGGGCGTGGCCGGTGGTATTCCGGTTATCAAAGCCATCCGCGAAGGCCTGGCGGGCAACCGCATTGACTGGATTGCCGGCATTATGAACGGCACCGGTAACTACATTCTGACCGAAATGCGCGCGGGCCGTGAATTCGCCGGCGTGTTGGAAGAGGCCAAGGCTCTGGGTTACGCCGAAGCCGACCCGACCTTTGACGTAGAAGGCATAGATGCCGCCCATAAACTCACCATTCTGGCCTCGGCCGGCTTTGGTGTGCCGCTGCAGTTTAACAAAGCCTACACCGAAGGCATCTCGAAAATTACCCCGTACGATATCGCCCACGCTGAACAGCTGGGTTATCGCATCAAACACCTGGGCATTGCCCGCCGCCGCGACGACGGCATAGAACTACGGGTACACCCCACGCTGGTGCCCCAGAGCCATCTGATTGCACAGGTAGACGGCGTATTGAACGCTATTCTGGTAGACGGCGACGCCGTTGGCCAAACCATGTACTACGGCCCCGGTGCCGGCGACGAAGCCACCGGTTCTGCCGTGGTTGCCGACATTATTGACGTTGCCCGTATCGTCGCGAGCGGCAGCAGCTTGCGCGTACCCTTCCTGGGTTTTGCACCGGAAGCGATGGAAGATCTGCCGGTACTGGAAATGGAAGACGTACAGTCGGCGTATTATCTGCGCATCACCGCGTTTGATCGCCCAGGTGTGCTGGCCAAAATCGCGACTATTTTGAGCGACAGCGGCATCAACATTGAATCCATCATGCAAAAAGAATTCGAAGTGAAAGACGGCCGTATCCCGGTGATTATCCTGACTCACACAGTGCAGGAACGGCAGATGAACGGCGCCATTGCAGAATTGGAAAACCTGCCAGACATAGACGGCCAGGTTGTTCGTATTCGCGCTGAAAACTTTTACTAACAGCTTTCACTAACAGGTAGTCGCACGTGAGATACATCAGCACGCGGGGTGAAGCGCCCGCACTGGGTTTTGAAGACGTTCTATTAACCGGCCTGGCGCCAGACGGCGGCTTGTATGTGCCCGAAAGCCTGCCCCAGTTCAATCTGGAAGAAATTCGCAGCTGGCGCGGCCTAAGCTACAGCGAACTGGCGTTTAAGGTGATGTACCCGTTTGTGGAAGGCGCCATTCCCGCCAACGATTTCCGCACCATGCTGGACGACACTTACGGCGTTTTCGCCCACAAGGCCATTGCCCCGCTGGTACAGATCGACAGCAACGAATGGGTGCTGGAATTGTTCCACGGGCCAACTTTGGCGTTCAAAGACTTCGCACTGCAACTGCTGGGTCGCCTGCTGGATTACGTGCTGGAACGGCGTAAGCAGCACGTGGTGATTATGGGCGCTACCTCTGGCGACACCGGTTCGGCCGCCATCGAAGGCTGCCGCCGCTGCGAACACGTGGATATCTTTATACTGCACCCTTACCAGCGCGTGTCTGAAGTACAGCGCCGGCAGATGACCACGGTGCAAGGCGATAATATTTACAACATTGCCGTGAAAGGCAATTTTGATGACTGCCAGCGCATGGTTAAAGCCAGCTTTGGCGACCAGTCATTCCTGGGTGGAAAAACTCAACTGGCGGCGGTGAACTCCATCAACTGGGCGCGCATTATGGCCCAGATTGTGTATTACTTTCATGCCTCTCTGGCTCTGGGTGGGCCAGATCGCAGCATGGCTTTCTCGGTGCCCACCGGCAATTTTGGCGATATTTTTGCCGGTTACCTGGCGCGGAAAATGGGCCTGCCCATTTCCCAGCTGGTGATTGCCACCAACCGCAACGACATACTGCATCGCTTTATGAGCGGCAACAAATACGAGCAGCACCATCTGGAGTCTACCCTTTCGCCCAGCATGGACATTATGGTGTCCAGCAACTTCGAGCGTCTGCTGTTTGATCTGCACGGCCGTGATGGCCATGCCGTGAAAACGCTGCTGGAAGATGCCTCCAAGGGCCCGGTAAGCATCGACGACTTCCGCTGGAAGCAGGCCCGCAGTCTGTTTGACAGCAGTGCTGTAGACGATAAAGACACCTGCGACACCATCCGCGAAGTGTTTCAGCAGAACGCATACCTGTTAGACCCGCACACCGCCATTGGCGTGCGCGCCGCCCGTAACTGCCGCCGCGATGCCAGCATACCGATGATTACCCTGGGCACCGCCCACCCGGCGAAATTTCCCGATGCGATAGCCGCATCTGGTGTGAGCGCCAAGCCCGAACTGCCGGCGCACCTGGCCGATCTTTTCGAGCGGGAAGAGAAATACACCGTGCTGGACAACAACATCGCCGACGTTCAGAGCTTTATTGCCAAGCATTGGAAAAACACCTGAGCGGCATGACTCCCAAAAAAATCCTGCGTCGCCCCCAGCCAGCCAATGTGCCTGGCTGGGGGCATGATTTGTCCCCCATATTACGCCGCCTGTACGCCGCCCGCGGTGTTACCTCTGACGACCAGCTCAGCTACACCCTGCGCCAACTGGCTTCGCCGCTGACAATGCGCGGTATGGAGCGTGCCGTGGAATTGTTAGCGCAAGCCATCGAAAAACAGCAGCGGGTGCTCATACTCGGGGATTTTGACGCCGACGGCGCCACCAGCACCGCCGTCGCCATATTGGGTTTGGGCATGCTGGGCTTGAAGCAGGTGGACTTCAAAGTACCAAGCCGGTTTTCTGACGGCTACGGCCTAACCCCCGGCATTATTTACCGCTTGCAAGAAGACGGCCCGCTGCCAGATTTGCTGATAACGGTGGATAACGGCATAGCCGCCGTAGAAGGCGTACGCGCCGCCCGCCAGCTAGGCATGACCGTTGTGGTTACCGACCACCACCTGGCCGGCGAAGAACTGCCCGAGGCCGATGCGATTGTGAACCCCAATCAGCCAGGTTGTGAGTTTCTCAGCAAAAACGCCGCCGGCGTAGGCGTAATGTTTTACGTGCTAACCGCCCTGCGCAAACACCTGCGCGAGCAGGGCAGGCTGCCAGACCCCGAACCCAACCTTGGTACCCTGCTGGACCTGGTGGCGCTGGGAACCGTGGCCGATGTAGTGCCGCTGGACCACAACAACCGCATATTCGTAGAACAGGGCCTGCGCCGCATCCGTCAGGGCGAGACCCGCCCGGGCATACTGGCGCTGCTGGAAGTAGCGGGCCGTGATCACACTGCCATCAGCAGCACCGATTTGGGCTTCGTAGTGGGCCCGCGCCTGAACGCCGCTGGCCGCCTGGATGACATGAGTGTTGGCATCGCCTGCCTGCTGGCCAGCAGTCCGGATGAAGCCAAGCGCCTGGCCGAAGAACTGGATACCTTCAACCGCGAACGCCGCACCATCGAAAAAGACATGAAAACCCAGGCCCAGGATTTGCTGGCGTCTATGTCTCTGGATCTGGAGGGCTTGCCATGGGGATTGGCATTGTTTGATCCAGACTGGCACCAGGGTGTGATTGGCATACTGGCGGCCCGCATCCGCGAGCAAACCAACCGGCCCACGGTGGCGTTTGCATCAGATGAAAACGGCGAAGATATAAAAGGCTCTGCCCGCTCCATACCCGGCCTGCATATTCGCGATGCCCTTGCGGTAGTCGACGCCCGCCACCCCGGGCTGCTGAAAAAATACGGCGGCCACGCCATGGCCGCTGGTATGACCCTGGCCGCGGGCGACCTGGAAGCTTTTTCCAACGCCTTCGACAAAGCCGTTCGAGACAAGTTAGATGCGGCGGACCTGGAAGCCGCCATCACCACCGACGGCCCCTTGAGTGCCAGCGAACTCAACCTGGACACCGCCGCCCTGCTAAAACGCGCCGGCCCCTGGGGGCAGCATTTCCCCGAACCGCTATTTGATGGCGAATTTAGCGTGATCAGCCAGCGCATTGTGGGCCAGAACCACCTGAAGCTGGTGCTTCAGCCCGCCGAGGGTGGCAATATTATTGACGCGATTGCCTTTAATACGGGTTCGGAAGTGCCTGATTACACACAAACCGGGGTAAGGGTGGTGTATAAGCCGGATGCCAATACCTTTCGGGGTCGGACGAATTTGCAGTTGATGGTGGATTATCTGGAGCCGCGCTGATCCCAAGTTTTTCGGCGCAGTGTGAGGTTATAGATGTTCACCAAAATCCATGGATTCGTGAAGTAACCGCAGGATCAAGATTTTTCGAGTTGTGGGGGCGGTAACTGTGAAGAAAACAATATGCTTTGCCCTCTGTCCCTGCCTTTGAATGCGCATGCTTTGAACGCTAGCGATCAATTCAGGACGATTCCTCGCCAGAGGGTGAAGTGGGCCGTACTCAGATAATTCCTTGATGCAATTCGCGATTAGTCGGCTGTAGCTCTCGGCCTGATGCCGGCCAAAGTTTTCTGCGGTATGAAGAATAATATCGTCGAAATCAGAAGATGCTTTTTGCGAAAACTCCACCTTCCATAGTGGATGCATGAAAGTCAGTCCTTTTTAGTGAGTTCAGCGGCCCGTCGATAGAGGTAATCGGTAATCTCCTCGCCAACGCCGAGGCTGACCGTGCGGCCCGCTTCGATATCTTGAAGACCTTCAGCCACTGCATCCCGTAAAGCTAGAAGCTTTTGCTGATATTCCAGTTCCTTTTCTTCAACCAACCGAAGCCCTTCCCGAAGAATTTCACTGGCATTCTGATAGCGCCCGACCTTGATCAGAGTGCCAAGAAGCTGTTCTTGGTGATTAGTCAGCACAATGTTTCGCGTTGCCATGCGTAAACCTCTTATTGTCTAATGGCATATAATGCCATTGCGCTAGTTGTTTGCCAAGCCGGCGTAAACAAAACTGCTCTACTTAAGCACTAAAGAAAGAAACGCGCTGTGCCTGTCCCTGTGTTCCGCCCGTTTTTGCCCGCCATTGCCCAATGCGTGTCAGTGTCTTATTATTAACGCAGGCATACGACGCATGGGGAAGAAAGTTATGGCGCCAACAGAAGAGCAAATCTCGATCACCTCGGAAGATCTGCAAGTGCTGGATCGGGCGGGTATCGATAAAGACGACATGGCCCAGATTATTCATGAGTTTGCGCGGAATATTCGACGCGAGCGGTTCCAGTCATTCAGCCGCCCTAGCGGACTTACAGCTTCTGAGATCCACATTCTCAGACAAGGCGGTGCCAGTGGCCTGCCAACCGACGAAGTAGCAATAGACCAAGCGATGGGGCACCTGTCATTGGCACAATTGCGAACAGAACTCGCGCAGTTGCACCAAGCGTCGTTGTCGACAAAAGAAGTGGCGAATCTTCTTGGTATTACACCCTCCCGAGTTCGCCAGCGCTCAGGGCGCTCAAATCGCGGACTCTACTCTTACGACGGCCCCGCCGACGAACGCCGTTATCCAATATGGCAATTCGATGATTGTGATGTAATTCCCCATCTTCGGCAGGTACTTGCAGCCCTTAGTGATGGCACTCATCCAGTGGCTGTTTCTCGATTCATGATAACCGACAGCTCCGATCTTGAAGCCACCGATCTCGACTTGCATCTTGCACCTCGGGACTGGCTTATTGCTGGATACTGGCCCGAGCCTGTTGTGGCTTTGATACGGGATATCTGAAGAATGGCGAAATTTCCTGAACCACCAGGGGTTTTCAAGCTTCAGCGCCTGAGTCCTGTTTTTAAGGTGCTTGATTCAGGAACGCTAATCTACCGAATATTCCGCTCGGGGGGGGACCACCCTATGGCCTGGAATGCCTTTCGGTTTTTCGGGCCCACGTCCGCAAGGTTCGACCACCACTTAGTTGACTCCCAGGGCGAGTCGCAAGTCGCTCAACGCGGAATCATGTACTGCGCAGCGGGTAATGAAGCGGTGCCAACGTGTCTCGCCGAGGTTTTTCAGGGAACCAGATCCATCAACCGACGCGACGGAAGCCCGGTGCTGTGTGTTTTTACGCTAACGGCGCCGCTCTCGCTGCTTGATCTATCGGGGCCATTTGCGACAAAAATAGGGGCTTCCACTGCCATTAACTCAGGCTCTCGAATGCGAGCTCAAAGGTGGGTCCAGCAACTCTATGACGCATTCCCCGAAGCTGACGGGCTTTATTATGGGTCCTCTATGTACGGCCACCAACCGGCCATTGCTCTGTTTGAGCGCAGCGCCAAGGCTATTCCGAACACGGTGAACCTACACCGGCAGCTGAATGACCCAGAACTCAAAAGTGTGATAGTTCGAACGGCGTGGGACATCGGTTATACGGTTGTGGATATCGACGATTTTTAAAACGGTTTAGGCTGCATGATGAACAGAAGTACCCACACCCTCTAAATCAAAAAGTTAGCTGTGCCTGTCCTAGCTCTACTAGAGTTCAGGACTTCGGTTGGTGAATACCTGGCGGATTGTGAAAGCATGGGTATTTTGCCGAACAAGCCTTTTAAGGGATCATTTAATATCCGCATTGGACGGGACTTGCATCAGAAGCTGGCGATGAAAGCTGCGGATGAGGGGCTTGGATTAAATGAAGCTGTTCAAAGAGCCGTTGAAAAATTCGTAGTTCCACAATAGCTTGCCTAAAAACGCGGGACAAATTTTCACACGTAAGACTTGGGACGGATTTTAAATCCGTCCCAGCCCGCCTAAACTCTGCTCGAGGGGACAGATTTGAAATCTGTCCCGGCTTTGCCGTTCCGTCTGCTTTCGGCGATTAGCCCTGCAGCAACTACAACACCGTTGCGGTGACGCCTCGTTAGATGTGTATTGTGCAGTGATTGCGGTAAACTCGGTCCAAAGGGGATTTGAGCCGAGGGCAACCATGCCGAATTCAGACATGTTGAAGGTGTTGCGCAGCAAACAGAATGAAATCCGTCAGCTTTGCGAAAAGCACAGTGCCCATTCCTTGGCGGTGTTTGGTTCGGCAGTGACAGGGGCGTTTCACGCTGCCAGCGATCTGGACTTTCTTGTGGAGTTTAGTCCTTCACTAGGTGCAAAAGATAAAGCCGCTGCTTTTTTTGGGCTAAAAGAAGATCTGGAAGCACTGTTCTCTCGGTCTGTAGACTTGGTTAACACTTCCTCACTCACTAACCCGTACTTCCGCAGCGCTGTGATGGAAGAAAGGCAGCCTTTGTATGCAGCGTAATGCTTTGAAGTATGTGTTTGACATAAAATCTGCGGCCGAAAAGATCCAGCGATTTGTTGTCGATAAAACAGAAAATGACTATCTCGGCAGTGAGCTTCTGCAATCAGCAGTAGAGCGACAGTTCGAAGTGATTGGTGAGGCAATGGCGAAGCTACATAAGGTTGACCCAAGCATTACAGAACATATTGCCGATTACAAAAAGATGATTGCTTTCCGGAATGTATTGATTCACGGTTACGCGACAATTGACCCTCTGATTGTATGGGGTGTGATTGAGACAAACCTTGAACAGTTAATTGAGCAGGTAAGTGCAATTCTTGATGCCGGTTAAGTTGGGTGAACGCATAGCTGCGATCTCAATAAAAAAGCCCGCGAAGCTTTGTGCTTCGCGGGCTTTTTCTTTACGGGCGTCGATTAGCCCTGCAGCAACTGCAACACCTGCTGTGGCCGTGCGTTGGCCTGGGCCAGAACCGACAGGCCTGCTGACTGAAGTACCTGGGTGCGGGCCAATTCCGCTGTTTCTGCTGCAAAATCCGCGTCGCGGATCCGGCTGTTAGCGGCTGACAGGTTCTCGGAGGTGGTGCTCAGGTTGGCAATAGTAGACTCGAAGCGGTTCTGAAGGGCGCCCAGTTCCGCCCGGAAGCCGTTGATCTTGTCGAAAGCGTAATCGATCGCAACCAGGGTCTCTTCGGCGCCATCGGCGGTGTCGATTGCGAGATCGTTCACGGAGACGGTGTTGTTTGCGGGCGTCGCATTCAGGACCTCGTTTATACGGGGTGTTATGCCATCTACGTCGAGAAGATTGGGGCTTGTAATCGAGATGTCGTAGCTTTCACCAAACTGAGAGGAGAAAATGATACTTTCATTGGCAGCATTCAAGTTGGCGCGAATGCCGGTCTCTACGGTCAGTGAGTTGATTTTCGCGACGATATCATTGAGTGACCGTGCCTCGATCTGAAACGCTGTTCCATCAACATCGACGTCAAACGTGACACTGTCGCCGTTTTCAAAGCTTTGGCCGAGTGTCAGCCCTGCGGCGGCATCGATGGGAGTCGTGCTGGTGACAGAGCCGTTTGCTATGCCGCCGTCAGCGGCGGTGAAGTTCGCGATAGTGTAGGAGGTGCCGGTGTTGCTGTTGGTTATTTCTAGAGTGTTACCGCTTACAGCTACGCTCAGGTCGGCTAGTCCATCTGCGGTAAGCTGGCCAGAAATTGCTGTCGCCAGGCTTGCAATGGTGTTGGTTCCGGCTGCCAGTTCAAAGTTAACGGGGGTTCCGGCGACATCAAAAGAACCCGTCACGCCGGAGTTGAAATCCAGCGTAGAGATATCGCCGGTCAGGGCTTGAGTTTCATTGGTAGCGGTGCCCTGCGTGGCAAAGTCTACAACCGAATCGGTGTTAGTGGAGTCGGTTATAGAGCTGTTGGCGATGGCGTATGCAGTCGTGGACGAATTGACCAGTTCAAGAGTGGTACCCGTAATCTGAACTTGGAGGTCGCCGTTCAACGAATTGCTCGTTAATACGCCATTTAGTCCATCTCTGAGATCTGTAAGGGTTTGACCACCAGTGGTTGCGAATGAAATCGACGTACCATCAACCTCAAACGATCCGGTAACGGCGCCAGAGAAGTCAATGGCACCGGGGCTGCCAGTGGCGGTATCAAATAGTTCATTCGTGTCAGTGCCAACAGTGGCAGCTGCTAACGGAGTCAGATCAATGCCGGTGACGGAGATCTGAGTGCCGGTGTCGTCATTAATGGCGACGCTCGTTGTCACTTCACTACCGGAGGCGTTGGAAAACACCAGGGAGTTGCCGTCTGCGGAAAGTGCCGCAGTAATGCCAACGGTACCAATTGCTGTATTGACTGTTGATACAAAATCAGCCGCATCGGTATAGGTTGTTGTGCCCAGGCCGAGATCGGCGCCGCCGTTGAAAGAGATGTTCGCCGTTACACCTGCACCTGCAGTAAAATCGAGGGCCGAGATGTCGAGGGACAATTCTCCAGCTGGCCCTGGGCCCAGCGGTTGGGTAAGCAGATTGGCTGTTCGGGAAATGACCCCCCCGATTTGGCTACCGCGGGCATCCAGTCCACTCACTCCAATGGTCTCGCCAGCATTGGCGCCAACCTGGAATGTTTGTGCGCCAAAAGTGCCATCGAGTATTTTGAGCCCGTTAAACGAGGTTTGGCCTGCAATGCGATTAATCTCCGCAATTCGCTGCTGCACTTCCTGGTTCAGGGCCTGACGGTCTGACGTACTGTTAGTTGCGTTCGATGACTGGACTGACAGCTCACGGATACGCTGCAGGTTGTTGGTTACTTCGTCCAGAGCACCTTCGGCCGTCTGCGCCAGGGAAATGCCATCGTTGGCATTGCGCTGAGCCATGTTCAGGCCGGTAATCTGAGCCTGAAAGCGGGTAGAGATGGCGAGGCCCGCCGCGTCATCTTTGGCTGAGTTGATGCGCAGGCCGGAAGACAGCCGCTCCAGGGCAACGTTGCTGTCGCTCTGGGAGGCGTTCAGGTTTCGCTGTGCGTTCAGCGAAGCGATGTTGGTATTAATAACTTGAGGCATAGCATGTCTCCCTGCGCTTGTTTAAAGGCCGGATCAGGGGGGCGGTGCAAATAACAGAATCCCTGGCCGACAAAATTCAAATAGTTGCCGTTTGGTTTTAACCAATGCGAATGCCATGCCAGAACCTGGATAGTGCTAACAAAGAGCTGTTTTGCAAGGGAAAGTGATAAAAGTGGGCATTGCGGCCCTGATGGCTGCGGCGATTTTCTGGCAGGTCGGTCGGCAGTGCCTTGCCGCTTTTTTGAGCAAGTTACATTCTTTTACAAAGTTTTTAGAAATCAACCTAAAGGAACCGGGGGATGCGCCGTTAAGTGAAATAACAGGGCGGCGCTCCAAACTAAAAGAGAACGCCAGACCTCTTTCACGCAATAACGACTACACAGTCGTAGGAGAATCAGCATGGCTCTCGGAATCAACACCAACGTCGCATCACTCAACGCCCAGAATCAGCTGAGCAAGTCACAGGGCATGAACGATCAGGCCTTGCAGCGTCTTTCTTCCGGCTTGCGCATCAACTCGGCCAAAGATGACGCGGCTGGTTTGGCGATCTCTACACGGTTCAGCTCGCAAATCACCGGTTTGAACGTGGCTGTGCGTAACGCCAATGACGCAATCTCTCTGTCGCAGACAGCTGAAGGTGCGCTGAACGAGGTGACCAACAACCTGCAGCGTATTCGTGAACTGGCTGTTCAGTCTGCCAACTCCACCAACAGCAGCTCTGACCGCGAAGCACTGAACCAGGAAGTGCAGCAGCGTATAGAAGAAGTAAACCGTATTGCCGGTCAAACAGCGTTCAACGGTTTGAAAGTACTTGACGGCAGCTTTGGCGACGCCGTTTTCCAGGTTGGTGCTAACGTGGGTGAAACCATTGGTCTCGACCTGAACACCAGTGTGCGTACCGACGCTGTTGGCGGTGTCGCCCAGGCGGCCTCAGTAGATCTGAGCACAGTGATTGCCGAGGGTACTGCCGCGGTAACAGGCTCGGCGGCTACGTATGCCGTTGACGCGACAAACCTGATTGCCGACTACAGCACGGTGGCGGCAACGGCAGGTACAGACACGGTTGACTTTGCTGCAACTACTGTCGCTGCCGGCGACACAGTGGTTGCCAATGGCGTAACGTTTACCTTTGCTGATGCGAGTACAGCCAGCACAGTTGATTCTGCCACTGCGGTGACAGTCAATGTTGATTTTGCTGGCGGAGCTGACAACCAAGCCGCAGTCGATGGTTTCGTTGCTGCGTTTTCTCTAGCGGTAACCGATGGCGGTGGTGCCGGTACAGGTACAGCGCTGAGCGGCTTGAGTGCTACAAACGGTGGAGGTGCATCCACGACCGCCACTATCGCTGATACAGCGGCAGGCCTAGCGGCAACGTTAGGGCGTACGCTTACAGCGTCAGCCGCTACCGTAGATCAAGATGTTACAGGAACTGACGCAGACACCAGCGCCAACAAGACTTTCACAGTGACCGACCCCGAGAGCAACGTGCTGTCTGTAACACTCGATAGCAATATAACCTCGGCAGCGGATCTAGCTACGGCAATTCAGGGCCAAACCGGGTATGGCGCAGCCACCTTCACGGCCGCGGCTGAGGGTAGCAATGTTGTGTTTACTGATGCGAGCAACGCCACCGGCAGTTTCGCAATTGGTGGCACTGATGCTGCGACGGTCACTGCTGAAAACGTGGCAGGCAGCACAGCAGCGGGTGTTGACGATGTGGCAGAGGTACTTGCAAGCACGGTTACACTGGCCGCCAACGACCTCACCTTCCAGTTTGGTGATGGCGATGCGCTAGCGGTTGCCGCTGGCACCTACAGCACGGTTCAATCTTTCGTGGATAGCGTGAATTCAGCACTGGGTAGCAACGCAAGCGCCGTTTTGGGTAGCAATAACGTGCTTACCATCACCTCCGGTGAAGCCATCACTGTAGCAGCCGCGGGTGATACCAGCACCGCCTTTACTACCGGCGAAAGTGCCGTGTCAGGCAGCCTGCAAGACGCCGACGTGCTCACCGTGGAAGGCGCCAATTCGACTATCCAGCGTGTCGATGCGGCACTGACCTCAATCAGCGACCTGCGCAGCACCTTTGGTGCCATTCAGAACCGCTTTGAGTCCACCATTGCCAACCTGAGCACGTCAGTGGAAAACCTGTCAGCGTCCAACAGCCGTATTCTGGATGCAGATTTCGCCTCGGAAACGGCGGAACTGGCTAAGTCTCAGGTGTTGCAGCAGGCCGGCATCTCGGTTCTGGCCCAGGCTAACGCCCGTCCCCAGCAGGTTCTGTCCCTCCTGCAGTAAGGGGCTAACGGTAAGTAGCCGGAGCCTTCGGGCTCCGGTTTTACGCCGTTTCAGTACAGTGAGGTAAGCTATGAATGACGTTACCCTGAACAGTACGGATCTGAAACTGGCTCGCTCCGGCGAGGCGGTTCCGGCTCGGGCACTGTCGTCATCTCAGGCCGGAGTCAGGAATGCCTCCGAGCTCGCGCCTTCATCAGCCGGGCGTGTAGTGCAGAATCAGCCTGTTTCCCAGGCTCAGGATGTTTCCAAAGCTGAACAGCTACAGAAGCGGAGTGAGGCACAGCGGGAAGCGCTGAATGGCGCGGTTTTGCAATTGAACGACTATGTTCAGAACGTACAGCGCGATTTGCAGTTTGAGGTGGATAACGAATTGGGACAGACCATCGTAAGAGTGGTAGACCAAAAAACCCAACAAGTGATTCGGCAAATGCCTGATGAGTTAGCACTAAGGTTGGCAGAGAAATTGCAGCAGGATGAACCGCTGACGTTGTTTAACATCAAGGTATAAAAAGTGTAAAGAGTTGCCGCTTTTGATTTGATGTTGGCAATGATTGTTCAGCACCGCCGCACCCGCAGGGGCCGGCGGTGTTCTGTTTTAATGGGGACGGACTCAAGTCCGCCCCCGGTCTCAGAAATATATTTGCCCAGAGGGGCAAAGTTTTGCCGCTTGCGGCCGTTAACCAAAGTACGAAGTGATTGGCGCCTTCAAGGAGGCATTGGTATGGCAAATATTTCATCACTGGGAATTGGCTCTGGCGTATTAACGTCAGACTTGGTAGATCAGTTGGTTAAGGCAGAGCGCGCACCGGCTGACAACCGTTTTACCCGGAAAACTGAGCAGTCTGAGGCGATGCTGTCTGCCTATGGCAAGCTGCGCAGTGCCATTACCGAACTGCGCTTGCCCATGCGCCAGCTAAGCTCCGCTGACAACCTGAAGGCTTTTTCCGCTACCTCATCCAATGAAGATATCGGTGTATCGGTGAACAGCGCCAAAGCCAGTCGCGGCAGTTATAGCCTGGATGTTACCAGCCTGGCCACCGCTCAGGCACTGGCATCGCAAGACGTGTTCGCCGATCGCGACACCACCTCCGTGGGCGAAGGCGAGCTGACCATCGCCGTGGGCGACAAAACCGCCAACATCACCATAAACGGCAGCAACAATTCTTTGCAAGGTCTTGCCAACGCTATCAACGATGCGGGTGTGGGTGTGTCCGCCGGCGTTATTGATACGGGTAATGGCTTTCAGTTAGTGCTGTCGGCAGATGAAACCGGTACGGCTAACGCGGTGAGTATTACAGCCACCGAAAGCGATGGCACGAATACCGATAACACGGGCTTGTCCCGGTTTGCCTTTAACGCTGATATGGCTGAAAACGCGGGATTCAGCCAAACCATTGCCGCCACCGATGCGGTGATGAAAATCAACGGTATTGAGGTGACGCGCTCTACCAACAACTTCGAAAATGTGATTGATGGCCTGTCGTTCGACATCAAGGACATTGGCACTTCCACCGTCAAAGTCAGCCAGGACGTAGGTGCGGTTACCGATCGTGTTCAGGGCTTTGTTGAAAAGTTCAACGCGTTGCAGGTTACCATCGATAGCCTGGCGGGCTTTAATGCCGAAGCGGGCGTAGGCAGTCTGTTGACTGGCGACAGCACCGTGCGGGCTCTGCAGAGCCAGCTACGGCAAGTGCTGACCGGTGTCGTGCCCGGACTGGAAAACGCCAACGTGCGCAGCCTGGCCGACGTGGGCATAAAGACCGATCCGAATACCGGCGCTTTGGAGTTTGATCGCAGTATTTTCGAAACCCAGCTCAAGAACAATCCGGACGATGTAACGGCATTGTTTGCCGAGCAGGGCAGAACCACCGATGGCCAGGTAGAGTTTGTTCGCAGTGGTTTGAGTACTCAGCCGGGCCGGTACGATATCAATGTTACCCAGGCGGCTACCCGAGGGCAGTTGTCTGCTGGCTCTGCACTGGCTGCGACGGTTGATGTGACGGGCACAAACGATGAGTTCGCATTAAAGGTAAATGGCGAAACAACGGTGAGCCTGAAGCTTACACAAGGCACCGGTATTACGGCTCAGGCGCTGGTAGACGACATTCAGGCCCAGTTAAACAGCAACGCAGCTCTTAGCGCCTCCGGCGAATCGGTACAGGTGTCGCTGGATAGTGACAACAAGCTTGTATTTACGTCCGGTAAATACGGCTCTGAATCCAACGTTAGTATTAGCTCGCAAGAAGGTGCTGATGCGTTTGGCCTGACTGGCGCCACTGGAACGGCTGGCCAAAATGTGGCGGGCACCATTGGTGGTAAGGTTGCAGAGGGTGATGGCCAAGTTCTGTTCCTGGGTAGCGGTTCCGGTCCGGCATCCGGCTTGCAGGTCCGCATTCTAGGCGACCAGACCGGCGCCCGTGGTTCTATCAACTTTGTGCAGGGCTTGGGTAAGAACACCGTTGATTTGGTCAACAGCTTCGTGGGTATAGATGGCGCGCTGGCATCCCGCACCAGCAGCCTGAACCGCGATCTAAGTGAGATTCAGGAAAGCCAGACAAAGCTGGATATTCGCATCGAATCTTACCGCGAGCGCTTGGTGAAACAGTTCAGCGCCGCTGATTCGCTGATTTCCCAGCTCAACAACACCCGCGATTTTGTAACCCAGCAGCTTGAAGCGCTGGCGCCCCAGAATTTCAATAAATAGTCATTCCGGCTAACGCTTTGATAAGTCCGGCACAGCCGGCGAGAAACGAGGTTACCCATGAAAGGTTTAAGAGCGTACCAGCAGATAAACACCCAAACCAGCATCACCGATGCCGACCCGCACCGGCTAATTCAGCTGCTTTACAACGGTGCGCTTGAGCGCATCAATATGGCCAAGGCCCGCATGCAAGCCAAGGATTTTGAAGGCAAGGGCAAGCTGATTAGCAAAGCCATAGAGATTATTGGCGGGCTGCGCAGTTTTCTGGACTTTGAAAAAGGCGGCGAGCTGTCAGCAAGGTTGGAAGGCTTGTACGACTACATGGAACGCACTCTATTTGAGGCCAACGCCAAAAATGACGTCGCCAAGCTGGACGAAGTGGCCAAACTGTTACATGCGGTGAAAGAAGGCTGGGACGGCATTCGTGGGGACGCGGTTGCCCAGGCTCAAGCTGTATAAGGCCTAATAGCCAAGGCCACCTTGCTGCCGTACAATGTGTCGCTTAATTTCGATACATCCATAGTATTGTGTGTGGAGCAAGGGCATGTCTGATATTAACAAAGTAGTACTGGCCTATTCCGGTGGCCTGGATACCTCGGTTATTGTGCGGTGGCTGCAAGACACCTACGGCTGTGAAGTGGTTACCTTCACCGCCGACATCGGCCAGGGCGAAGAAGTAGAACCGGCGCGGTTAAAAGCGAAAGCGCTGGGCGTAAAAGAAATATTCGTTGAAGATCTGCGCGAAGAATTTGTGCGCGACTATGTATTTCCCATGTTCCGCGCCAACACCGTTTATGAAGGCGAATACCTGCTGGGCACCTCCATTGCCCGCCCGCTGATTGCCAAGCGCCTGATTGAAATCGCCAATTCCACCGGCGCCGACGCCATTTCCCACGGCGCAACCGGCAAAGGTAATGATCAGGTGCGTTTCGAGCTGGGCGCTTACGCCCTTAAGCCTGGCGTAAAAGTGATTGCGCCCTGGCGCGAGTGGGATCTGAACTCCCGCGAAAAACTGCTGGCCTACTGCGCCGAACGCGACATTCCGGTCGACATGAAAAAAGGCAAATCGCCTTATTCCATGGACGCCAACCTGCTACACATCTCCTACGAAGGCATGAACCTGGAAGACCCCTGGTGCGAAGCCGAAGACGACATGTGGCGCTGGAGCGTATCGCCGCAGGAAGCACCGGATACCCCAACGTACATTGAAGTGACTTACGCCAAGGGCGATATCGTGGCCATCG